>NZ_JBSQIL010000017.1:0-28020 GCF_055108775.1 Soehngenia sp.
CATGATATGTTCCCTATAAGGGATTGCAAACTAAACTTGGAGAAATTACCTGATAATTTTAGACCATGTTTAAATTATCATATAGGAAGATGCAAAGGACCATGCATTGGAATGGCAGATGAGACCGAATACAATCAGATGATTGAAGAAGTGATAAGATTTTTAAGCAGAAAAGATAATTCCATCTTAGATAAATTGGAATATGATATGAAAAAGGCATCAGAAGATTTGAATTTTGAATTAGCTAGTATTTACAGAGACAGGATTCAATCTCTATCGATTTTGATTGAAAAACAAAACATGTCCAGCCCTGATTTAATAGAGGAAGATATTATTGGAATAGCAAGAGGTTTAGAAGAGGTATTAGTCCAGGTTTTTTTCATAAGAGAAGGGAAAATAATTGGAAGAGAACATTATATTCTAGAAGACAATTTATTCACTGAAAGACCTGAAATAATTTCTTCATTTATAAAACAATTTTATTCTGGGGCTAATTTCATACCAAAGGAAATCGTAGTTGAAGAAGAAATACCAGATCAAGAATTGATAGAAGAATATCTTTCGAGTATAAGAGGGACAAAAGTAAAAATTACTGTACCTAAACGAGGAGAAAAGTATGAATTAGTGGATATGGCAAAGAGAAATGCAGTAGATATGCTTGATAAATATGGCGATAAATTTTTAAGAAAACATAGAGAAAATTTAAAAGCATTAGAAGAATTAAAATATCTGCTAGGATTAGAAGATTCACCTAAGAGAATAGAAGCATATGATATTTCAAACATAAGTGGAGTTGGGAATGTAGGGTCTATGGTAGTATTTGACAATGGAGAGCCTAAAAAGACAGATTACAGGAGATTTAAAATAAATACTGTGGTTAAGCAAAATGATTACAAAAGCATGGAGGAAGTTTTAAAAAGAAGATTTCTAAGAGGTTTAGAAATGAATGTCAATGAAAATCATTCTAACTCATTCTCAGTTTTTCCAGATATAATAATGGTCGATGGTGGAAAAGGACATGTAAACACTGCAAAGTCTTTATTAAAACAATTAGGGATCAATATAACTGTGTGTGGTCTAGTAAAAGATGACTTTCATAAAACAAGAGGGATTATTTATGACAACAGAGAAATAAATTTAGATAAAGATAGTTTAGCATTTAAACTCATTTATCGAATTCAAGAAGAAGCACACAGGTTTGCAATTAGTTATCACAGAAGTTTAAGAACTAAAGACATGTTTAGATCTGAACTAGATGGTATAGAGTTGATTGGTGAAAAGAGAAAAATTAGTTTAATGAAACATTTTGGCAGTATATCTAAGATTAAGAACGCATCTATTGATGAACTTATAAAAGCACCTGGCATGACAAGAAAAGCTGCAGAAAATCTATATAACCATTTTAATAAGGAGAGAACTAAATGAAAAAGAAATTATATTTGTCCGATAGTGACAAAAAGATAGCGGGAGTATGTGGCGGTATTGCAGAATATTTTGAGATAGATTCTACATTAATAAGGCTTGTATGGGCACTAGTAACAATTTTTTCACTTTTTTTCACTGGGATTATAGCGTATATTATAGCAGCACTGGTTATTCCTCATCGACCAATAGATCAGCTTAGCTTCGAAGAAAATGCAGATGATTTTACAGATGAATACAAATCAAAGGAGGAGTGATTTTTGGATCATGTTGCACTTTTAGACATAATTAATGAATTGAATTTAAAAGTTATTCATGCATCAAGAGATATAGAAAAAATAACGATAAGAAGTACAGAAATTAGCAGACCGGGTTTGCAGATGACAGGGTATTATGAAAAATTTGTTCCCGAGAGAGTTCAAATCATAGGAAGTGCTGAATGGCAATATTTATCGGATTTAGGGGATAAAAAAAGATATGAAGTCCTAGACAAATTTTTAAGCTATAAAATTCCAGTTCTAATAATTTCAAGGGATTTACCAGTTTTTGAAGAATTGATAAAATTATCGGTCAAACATGACAGAAATCTTGTCGTTGGAACTAAAGCTACATCAAGCATTATAAATGATTTAGTAAATCTGATTAGTCTAAAATTAGCTCCTATGACAACTGTACATGGCGTAATGATGGAGGTTTATGGGATAGGAGTACTAATAACTGGGAAATCGGGTGTAGGAAAATCCGAAACAGCTTTAGATTTAATAACAAGAGGCTCTAGATTGATTGCGGATGATTTAGTAGAAATAAAAAGGGTAGACGATACATTAAGAGGAAGCTGCCCTGAAATAATAAGATATTTCTTGGAAATCAGGGGAGTAGGAATTATTGATATAGAGAGAATTTATGGGATAGGTGCAGTCAAACAGTTTGATTATATCGACTTAGTAGTACATCTGGAAGCATGGGATGACGAAAAAGAGTATGATAGAGTTGGTTTAGAAGAAGAGAAAATTGAGATTTTAGGTATAGAAGTACCTAGAGTTGTTATACCTGTTAAAACTGGTAGAAATATTGCAATGATTGTTGAGGTAGCTGCGAAAAACAACAGACAAAAAAGATTGGGTTACAATGCTGCAGAAACCCTAAATGAAAGAGTTAAAAGGAAGATAGAAGAGAGAAAATTTTATTATGTTAAAGAATAATTTGTAAATTATTAAGTTCGATAAAAAGTTGACATTAATACAATATTTTAATATACTGAATGTGGTGATAATATGTCACTCTATAAATTCAATAATAATATCAAGGAGGTAAATATAGATGAGTAAAATTATGAAGACGATGGATGGGAATGAAGCAGCTGCGTACATATCATATGCATTCACTGATGTAGCAGCGATTTATCCAATAACTCCATCTTCAACTATGGCAGAACATGTAGATGAGTGGGCTGCTAATGGCAAAAAGAATATATTTGGTCAAAAGGTTTTGGTTACAGAAATGCAATCAGAAGCAGGAGCAGCCGGTGCAGTGCATGGATCTCTGCAAGCAGGTGCATTAACTACTACATACACAGCATCACAAGGTCTACTTTTGATGATTCCAAATATGTATAAGATCGCAGGGGAATTGTTACCTGGAGTTTTCCATGTTTCTGCAAGAGCTATAGCTTCTCATGCATTGAGTATATTTGGAGATCACCAAGATGTAATGGCTGCTAGACAAACAGGATTTGCTTTGTTAGCATCAGGTTCTGTCCAAGAGGTAATGGATCTTGCAAGTGTTGCACATTTATCAGCTATAAAAGGGAAAGTACCATTCCTTCATTTCTTCGATGGGTTCAGAACAAGCCACGAAATTCAAAAAATAGAAGTGCTTGAATATGATGAATTAGCTAAATTAATTGATTATGATGCACTAAGAGAGTTCAGAAAAAATGCACTTAACCCTGAACATCCAGTTACAAGGGGTACTGCACAAAATCCTGATATTTATTTCCAATCAGTTGAAGCATCAAATCCATTCTATCAAGCAATACCAGATGTAGTTAATTATTACATGCAAGAGATTAATAAATTAACTGGTAGAGACTATAAACCATTTAACTATTATGGAGATCCAGAAGCTACTGATGTTATTGTGGCTATGGGATCTGTTACAAAAGCATGTGAAGAAACAATAGATTATTTGAGAAGCAAAGGAGAAAAGGTAGGAATAATAGAAGTACATCTATATAGACCATTTTCTGAAAAATATTTCTTTGATGTGTTCCCTAAAACTGTTAAAAGAATTGCTGTACTTGACAGGACAAAAGAAAAGGGAGCATTGGGAGAACCTCTTTATTTAGATGTAAAATCTCTATTCTATAACAAAGAAGATAAACCACTTATCATAGGTGGAAGATATGGTCTTGGATCTAAGGATACTACTCCATCGCAATTGTTGGCTGTTTATAAAAACTTAAAAAGCGATAATCCAAAGAATGGATTTACTATAGGCATAGTTGATGATGTTACTAATTTATCATTAGAAATAGATGAAAATATACAGACAGTTGCAGAAGGAACAATCCAATGTAAATTCTGGGGATTTGGTTCTGACGGAACTGTTGGAGCAAACAAGAGTGCCATAAAGATTATAGGCGATGGTACAGATATGTATGCTCAAGGATATTTCTCTTATGATAGTAAAAAATCAGGTGGAGTAACTATTTCTCACTTGAGATTTGGTAACAAGCCAATCAGATCAACATATTTAATAACTGATGCTGATTTTGTTTCATGCTCAAAACAATCTTATGTACACAGCTATGACTTGTTAAGAGGACTAAAAAAAGGCGGTACATTCCTTCTAAACACACTATGGGATAAGGATGCATTAGAAGAGAATTTACCAGCATCTATGAAGAGATATATAGCACAAAATGATATTAATTTCTATACTATCAATGCTACTAAGATAGCTTCAGAGATTGGATTAGGTGGAAGAATAAACATGATAATGCAATCAGCATTCTTCAAGCTTTCAAATGTACTTCCAATCGATGTAGCAGTTGAAAAACTTAAAGAATCAATAGTAGAAGAATATGGTAAAAAAGGCGAAAAAATCGTTCAAATGAATTTTGAAGCTGTAGATAGAGGTATATCTGCTCTTGAAAAGGTTGAAGTTCCAGAATCATGGAAAGATGCTTATGATGAAAATGAAGGTATCAAAGATGTACCTGACTTTATAAAAAATGTAGTTATACCAATGAATAGACAAGAAGGTGATGACCTTCCAGTAAGCACATTTGTAGGTAGAGAAGATGGAACATTCCCTAACGGGACTTCAGCTTATGAAAAGAGAGCAATAGCAGTAGAAGTTCCTCATTGGATAAAAGAAAACTGTATTCAATGTAATCAATGTTCATATGTTTGCCCTCATGCTGTAATAAGACCTATTTTAGTAGATGAAAAAGAAAAAGAAAATGCTCCTGATACTTTTGAAACTTTAAAACCTATAGGTAAAGGCTTTGATGGGTTAGAATATAGAGTACAAGTATCTGTACTTGATTGTACAGGATGTGGAAACTGTGCAGACATATGTCCTGCAAAAGAAAAAGCTTTGGTTATGACACCATTCGAAGAAGAGTATGAAGTGCAATCTAAGAATTGGGATTTTGCAGTTACAGTTAAAGAAAAGGGAGATTTATTCGATACAAACACTCTCAAGAACACACAATTCCAAAGACCACTTTTAGAGTTCTCAGGAGCTTGTGCGGGATGTGGTGAAACACCTTATGCAAAACTTGTAACTCAATTATTTGGAGACAGAATGATGATTGCCAATGCTACAGGATGTTCATCAATCTGGGGTGCAAGTGCACCAGCTACACCATATTGCACAAATCAACAAGGGAAAGGTCCTGCATGGGCAAACTCATTGTTTGAAGACAATGCTGAATATGGATATGGAATGGCAATTGCTAATAGAAAGATTAGAGAAAAGATAAAGTTGGCAATGGAAGAGTTCCTTGAATTGAATTTAGATACAGATCTAAATGATCATTTTAAAGCTTGGCTTGATGGTATGGATGATGGAAAAGCATCTAAAGCTGCTGCTGGAATGATTATTCCAAGATTGGAAACTAAATTTGATAACGAAAGAGCAAATGAGTTGATCAACACAATCAAAGATTTCAAAGATTATTTGATTAAAAAATCTATTTGGATATTTGGTGGAGATGGTTGGGCATATGATATAGGTTTTGGAGGCCTTGATCATGTATTAGCATCTGGAGAAAATGTAAATATATTAGTATTTGATACTGAAGTTTACTCTAATACAGGTGGGCAATCATCTAAAGCAACTCCAACAGCTGCAGTAGCTAAATTTGCTGCATCAGGAAAGAAAATCAGAAAGAAAGATTTAGGAATGATCGCAGCAACTTATGGATATGTTTATGTAGCTCAAGTTGCACTAGGTGCTAACATGAATCATACACTAAAAGCTATCAAAGAAGCAGAAAGCTATGATGGTCCATCATTGATAATTGCATATGCTCCATGTATAAATCATGGAATAAAGACAGGAATGGGAACAACAGTAAGACAGGAAAAATTGGCAGTAGAAACAGGATATTGGCATCTATATAGATTTGACCCTAGATTAAAAGAAGAAGGGAAAAATCCATTTGTACTTGACTCAAAAGAACCTACTAGACCAATTACTGAATTCTTGGATTCTGAAGTTAGATATACTTCATTAAAATTATCATTCCCAGAAGAAGCTGAAATACTATATAAAGCTGCAGAAGAAGCTGCAAAAGATAGATTAGAAACTTATAAGAGAATGGCTAGAGATTAATAAAATAACATAGATTTTACAAAAACCCCCAAAATCCATATATGGATTTTGGGGGTTTTATATGAAATCACAAATTTATTAATTGAATTTAATAGATTCATTTAAATATGTTATAATAGTAGGGATACAATAAAATATTTAAATGTATAAGGTGGGAAATAATGGAGGATATTTTTGAATTATATAGTAAATATTCATTTTCTGACATAAGGTTTAATGAATTGATGAAAAATCATACATCTTTTAAAATTGGAGGACCAGCAGATATATTTATAATACCAGAGACAATTGAAGAGTTGATAAATGCAATAAAGATTGCAAGGGAATCAAATATACCATATTTCGTTATGGGGAACGGGACAAATCTATTAGTAAAAGATGGTGGAATAAGAGGACTTGTAATTAAGGTTAACAGTAAAATTAATCAGATGTTTATTGAAGGAGAAAAAATCACAGCTCAAGCAGGAGCATTATTATCAGATATAGCTAAATTTGCTTTAAACAATAGTCTTTCCGGAATGGAATTTGCATCAGGAATACCGGGAACTGTTGGGGGAGCTGTCATGATGAATGCTGGAGCATATAATGGAGAAATGAAAGATATAGTATCTAAAGTTAAAGTATTGACAAAACAAAATGATATAGTGACTTATTCTAAACAAGAAATGAATTTTGGATATAGAAAAAGTAGAGTTATTGAAGAGGAACTAGTGGTATTAGAAGTAGAATTCGATTTAAAATCTGGAGATTATAATGAGATATTCGAAAAAATGAAAGATTTAAATGAAAGAAGATCATCAAAACAACCTTTGGAGTTAGCTAGTGCGGGAAGTACTTTTAAAAGGCCTGAAGGATATTTTGCTGGCAAGTTAATTGATGAAGCTGGATTGCGAGGCTTAAGATATAAAGATGCACAAGTATCACAGAAACATTGTGGTTTCATTGTAAATTTGGGATTTGCAACATATAAAGACGTATCAACACTGATATCAATAGTGCAAAAGACAGTAAAAGATGTTCATGGAGTAGATTTAGAATTAGAAATTAAAGTTGTAGGGGAAGACTGATAATGAAGATAACTGGGGATTTTCATACTCATACTATATATAGCTGCGGATATCTGTTGAAAGGCCTACATGCTAAATCTACAATTGAGGAAAATGTCAAATCTGCTTTTGATAAAGGTCTCAAAACAATAGTAATAAGCGAACATGGGGCATCACATTATTTATATGGGGTAAGAAAGAAAAATTTAATAAAAATCAGAAATGAAATAGACCGCCTCAATGAAATATACTCAGAAAAAGGGTTATTTATTATGATGGGATTAGAATCAAATTTGATTGGTTTAGATGGACAAATTGATGTAGATGATGATATATTGAAAATGTTAGACATACTATTAATGGGCTTTCATTATGGCTCAACACCTAAAAGTTTTAAAGAAGGTATAGATTTATATTTTATAAGTCAATTAAGTAGAAAACATGGGTATAGAGAAGATGAAATAACCGAAGCAATAACTGAATCTTATGTAAGAGCAATTAAGAAATATCCAATTAAGATAATTACACACCCTGGTGCCAAAGTAAAATTAAATTTACTTAAATTAGCAAAGGAAGCAGAAAAAAAAGATGTTGCACTGGAGATAAATTCAAGACATGGCAATTTAAGTTTAGAAGACTTAAAAATGCTTAAAGATATCAATGTAAAGTTTTATATCAATAGCGATGCTCATAAAGCAAGCGAAGTTGGAAATTGCAAAAAAGGAATTGAAACATTTTTATTATCTGGGTTAGATATAAATAGAGTAATTAATGCTATATAGAGGTGGTTTATAATGGAAATTGTAGTAATAACAGGAATGTCAGGAGCAGGAAAATCACAAGCAATGAAAGCAATGGAAGATATGGGGTATTACTGCATGGATAATTTACCACCACAATTACTTTCAAAATTTGCTGAACTCACTTATGAATCAAAGAAGCATATAGATAAAGCTTGTGTTGTAGTAGATATAAGAGGTGGAGAATTTTTTGAAAATTTGTTTGAAGAATTATCAAAACTTTCAAGTATGCATATTAAATATCAGGTTGTTTTTTTAGATGCATCTGATGAAGTTTTAGTCAAGAGATTTAAGGAATTAAGAAGGCCGCATCCCATTAATCCTCAAGGAAGTATAATAGACGGAATAAGAGAAGAACGGGAGATATTGAAGAATATTAAAATAAAAGCAGATTATATAATTGATACATCTAAGCTTAACACTGCTATGCTGAAATCTGAAATGAATGATATATTCCTAAAAGGAAAAGATAGAGAAAAAATAACTTTAGTGGTAACATCATTTGGGTTTAAAAATGGTATTTTACTAGAAGCGGATTTAGTATTTGATGTAAGATTTATCCCTAACCCTTATTATATACCTGAGCTTAAGGAATTTTCAGGTAAAGATGACTTAGTTAAGGATTATGTATTTAAATGGCCACAAACTAATGAGTTCTTATCAAAGATATTAGACTTAATTGAATTTTTGATACCATATTATATAAAAGAAGGGAAAAGTCAGCTGGTTATAGGCATAGGGTGTACAGGAGGCAAACATAGATCTGTTGCTCTTGCTGACAAAATAAATGAAGAATTGTCTAAAAATGGGCATCATACTATGATATATCATAGAGATTTAGAACCGAGGGATTAACACTATGGATAGAATCATTAAGTTCACAGAAAAAAGAATAGTTGCTATAGGTGGAGGTACAGGGTTGTCTGTTCTCTTAAGAGGACTTAAAGAAAAAACACCAAATATAACTGCTATCGTTACAGTCGCAGATGATGGTGGTGGAAGTGGTAAACTTAGAGAAGATTTAGGAATGCTGCCACCTGGAGACATAAGATCTTGCCTTGTAGCACTAGCAAATACCGAACCATCTATGGCGAAATTGTTACAATACAGATTCAAAGAGGGAAGTTTGAAAGGACAAAGCTTTGGGAATCTTTTTATTGCAGCTATGAACGAAATTTATGGCAGTTTTGAAAAAGCGGTTGAAGAGACTAGCAATGTTTTAAAGATTACTGGGAAAGTTTTACCTGTAACTATAGACAATGTAAGTCTAATTGCTGAATTAGAAGATGGAACGATAATACGTGGAGAATCTAAAATACCTTCATTGGCTAAAGAAAGGAAAAGCAAAATTAAAAGAATAAAGACAGATCCAGAGATATCGTATCCATTAAAAGAAGTTATTGATGCCATAATTAATGCAGATATCATAGTATTAGGGCCAGGAAGTCTTTATACATCGATTATTCCTAATTTACTTGTAAAGGACATAGTTGAATCAATAAAAAACTCAAAAGCTAAGGTTGTTTATGTTTGTAACATTATGACACAGCCTGGCGAAACAGATAATTTTCATATAAAAGATCATGTTGAAGCTATATTAAATCATAGTATAGATGGTTTTTTAGATTATTGTATTGTAAATGAAAAACAAATACCTACTAATGTTTTGAATAAATATATTAAAGATAATGCTAAACCTATTTATCCTTCTGAAAATGATGTAATGTATCTTAATGAAAAAGGTATAAGCCTTATATCTGATGATTTTATTAAAATTGAAGATAATTTAATAAGACATGACACCAAAAAGCTAGCAAACACAATTATAAGCTTAATTTAATCAGCCTCAAACAAACATTTATACAAATTACTTTATTTATGGTGTATAATTAAATTATTATATTCAATTAGATTTGAGGTGCGATTATGAATGAAGTTAGTAGTGGAGGAATTGTTTTTTTCTCAAATAGTATTTTATTATTAAAAAAATATAATGGCGATTGGGTTTTACCTAAAGGTAGAGTTGAAAATAATGAAACAATAGAAGAAGCAGCTCTGCGCGAAGTTTATGAAGAATCTGGCGTTAGAGGAGAGATAGTATCTTATATTGGGAAAGCTCAGTATACTTTTAGAAACTTAAGACATAATGAAGAAGTCAACAAGACAGTTCATTGGTTTTTAATGAAGACAAATAATACGAACTGCCAACCTCAACGCGAAGAAGGATTTATTGATGCAAGCTTTGTACACATGGACAAAGCTTTAAAAATAGTAAAATATGAAGATGAATTAAAAGTAATTCAGAAGGGTCTAGAATATTTGAAGGACATGAGGTGATCATATGTCATTTTCATCCGAGGTAAAAAATGAAATTTCACATCTACCGATAGAAAATGACTGTTGTGCATTAGCAGAATTATCATCATTAATCAGAATGAGTGGATCAATAAAATACAGTGGAGATCACAGTATAAGCATTATTTTCTCAACTGAAAATGCAGCCATAGCAAGGAGAATTTTTTCCATATTAAAAAAAATATATGATGTTGATGTTGAAGTATCTGTTAGAAAAAACAAACAACTTAAGAAAAACAACAATTATTTAGTAGCTATAAATAATACTGAAATGGCTATTAAAATATTGACGGATACGGGATTTATAGGAACTAAGGATTATAATATATTTAATCCAAATTATAAAATTCCCAAGTGGATTGTGGAGAAAAAATGCTGTAAGCGTAGCTATATAAGAGGGGCATTCCTAGGTGGAGGCTCTATGAACAACCCTGAAAAATCTTACCATTTAGAATTTGTTAATACAGATTATCAGCATGCAAGAGATTTACAAAAACTAATAAATTCTTTTGGTTCAAATTCAAAGACGATAAAAAGAAAAGAGTTCGTCATTGTTTATCTAAAAGAAGCTGAAAAAATATCCGATATACTCAATATAATAGGCGCTCATCAAGCATTGTTAAAATTTGAAGAGATCAGAGTTTTAAAAGATGTAAGAAACAATATAAATCGTATAGTAAATTGTGAAACTGCAAATCTCGAAAAAACTGTAGAAGCATCGATGAGACAAATAGAGGCTATAAAAATAATAAAAGATAAGAAAGGCATTAATTATTTACCTAAGCAATTGAGAGATGTTGCAGAAATTAGACTTTTATATCCAGATGCAACATTGAAAGAAATTGGTGAAAAACTAGATCCTCCTATAGGAAAATCTGGTGTAAACCATAGATTTAAAAAAATACAGGAAATAGCTGATGAGCTTAAGGAGTGATTTTTATGCTTAAAAAAGAGGTAATTTTAGTTAATGATGAAGGATTGCAATTAAGGCCTGCTGCGATATTTGTAAAAATTGCTAATAAATATGATAGCGATATTGAAGTTGAGACTCTTAATAAAAGAGTAAATGGTAAAAGCATAATAGGGATAATGTCATTGGGAGCATTCAAAGGAGAAAAAATTACACTTATAGCAAAGGGAAGAGATGAAAAAGAATTGATTGAAAAATTATCAGCCATTATTGAAAGTGGCTTTAAAGAGGTTTGATATAGTGAGTATAATTATAGTTACTAATAATCCTAAAGTGTTTCAAAAATTTAATGGAAAATATGAAATAGAATATTTAGAAAATGAAAGTTATTTAGATGTATTGTTGAAGGTCAGGGATAAATTACATAAGGGACATAAGCTTTTATCTCATCCATTATCTGGGAGTGTTAAACCAAATGAAACTCCTTTTAAAAGTATATTGATTTCTCAAAAAAAAGGGAAAATTGATTTTGGGAGCATAAGCATTTTGGAAAACAGCATTGCTACTTATGAGAAATTCATAAAGATAAAAAGATTACCTGACTGGAATCAAGATGTAGTAGTCGATTTCATGGTAGTGGATTTATCTTTATTAGAAAATACTTTGGTAAATATTGAATTTACAGAGTTGTTAGAATAAGGTGATTAGATGGATTCAATTAAATTCACTCATTTACATGTGCATACAGAATATAGTTTATTAGATGGTAGCATAAGGATAAAAGACTTAGTTTCAAAGGTAAAGGAATTGGGAATGGATTCTGTGGCTATTACTGACCATGGGTCGATGTTTGGAGCTATTAATTTTTATAAAGAGGCAAAAAATAACGGGTTAAAACCGATAATAGGTGCAGAAATTTATGTAACAAATAATAAATATACTGATAGAAATCCAAAAGATAAGAAACCATATCATCTCATAATTTTAGCTGAAAACAACATTGGATATAAAAATTTGATGAAAATCGTATCCGAAGCATATGTAAATGGTTTTTACTATAAACCTAGAGTAGATTATGAAATTCTGAAAAAATATAATAACGGAATCATTGCACTTTCAGCTTGTCTTGGAGGAGAGGTTCAAAGCCTGATTCTCGAAGGAAATTTTGATGGTGCAAGAGAAGCTATTTTAAGATATAAAAACATTTTTTTAGAAAATAATTTCTTTTTGGAGCTGCAGTACCATGGTCTTAAAGAACAGTTAGAAATAAATGATAAACTTAGAGAGTTTAGCAAAGAATTAAATGTACCATTGGTGGCTACCAATGATGTTCATTATTTAGAAAAAAAAGATGCACGTGTACATGATATATTATTATGTATACAGACTGGCAAGACTATCTCAGATGTAGATAGAATGAAGTTCCCATCTGAAGAATTTTTCCTAAAATCCCCAAAAGAAATGAAAGAAATATTTCCAGACGATATAGAAGCAATAGAAAATACGTATTTGATTGCGCAAAGATGTAATGTGGAGCTAAGTTTTAATCAGATGCATCTGCCAGAATATGTTGTTCCAAAAGGATACACCAATGTGACTTATTTAAGAGAAATAAGCGAAAGAGGCTTAGCACAGAGATATGCTACTATAACTGAAGAAATAAAGAATCGATTTGAATATGAATTTGATGTCATTACTCAAATGGGATATGTTGATTACTTTCTAATAGTATGGGATTTTATAAAATATGCAAAAGATAAAAAGATTATGGTGGGGCCAGGTAGAGGGTCTGCAGCTGGAAGTATTGTATCTTATGCGTTAGGGATAATAGATATAGATCCACTTAAATATGGACTTATATTTGAACGATTTTTAAATCCTGAAAGAATAACTATGCCAGATATAGATATTGATTTTTGCTATGAAAGAAGAGAGGAAGTAATTGAATACGTAATAAAAAAATATGGCGCAGATAAGGTTGCTCAAATAGTTACATTTGGTACGATGGCTGCTAGGGGAGCAATAAGAGATGTAGGTAGAGCAATCGATATGCCTTATGGTGATGTAGATTATATAGCAAAACAAATTCCAAATGAACTTGGTATAACAATAAAGAGAGCTTTGGAGATTAATAAAAATTTAAAAAAGGAATATGAGAATAATGAACAAATAAAAGAATTAATTGACTTAGCTATGGCGGTGGAGGGATTGCCTAGACATACATCCACTCATGCTGCAGGTGTTGTAATATCTAAAGATTCAATCACAGAATATGCCCCTTTAGTGAGGAATAATGAATCTATAGCTACACAATTCACGATGACAGAATTAGAAGAATTGGGTCTTTTGAAAATGGATTTTTTAGGATTGAGAACACTTACAGTTATTCGTGATGCAGTAGAGTTGATTAAGCAAAATTATAATATTGATATTGATATAACTAAAATAGATTTTGATGACAAAAGGGTATTGGATATGTTTGCTAATGCAGAAACCCTCGGAATATTTCAATTTGAAAGTCCGGGAATGAGAGCTTTTCTAAAAGAGCTAAAACCAAATGTATTTGAGGATTTAATTGCTGCTAATTCTTTATTTAGACCTGGTCCGATGAGTCAAATACCTACATTTATAGCATGTAAACATGATCCTACACTCATTAAATACATCCATCCTAGTCTAGAATCGATACTAAATGTTACCTATGGCTGCATAGTATATCAAGAACAGGTAATGGAAATAGTTAGGAAACTTGGAGGATATTCTTTTGGCAGGGCAGATTTGGTCAGAAGAGCTATGGGTAAAAAAAAGATGGATGTAATGGAAAAAGAAAGACAAAATTTTATATATGGACAAACTGATGAGGATGGCAATATAATACTAAAGGGAGCAATTAGAAATGGTGTTGATGAAAAGTCTGCATCTAAAATTTTTGATTTGATGGTAGACTTTGCTAATTATGCATTCAACAAATCTCATTCTGCAGCTTATGCAGTTATAGCATATAGGACAGCTTGGCTAAAAACTTATTATCCTGTTGAATATATGGCAGCACTTATATCTTCAGTCATGAATAATACTTCTCAAGTAAGCCTTTATATAGAAGAATGTAAAAGGCTAGGGATAGAAATAAAGTCACCAGATATAAATTATTCTTATGGGAAATTTTCTGTCGAAGGTAAGTCAATAAGATATGGTCTTTCTGCGATTAAAAATGTAGGAGAAAACATAATAAAAGCAATCATTATAGCTAGAAAAGATGGAGAATTTAGATCTTTAAATGATTTTATTAATAGAATATATAAAGTAGATAAAAATTGCGTGAATAAAAGGGCAGTGGAAAGCTTAATAAAAGCAGGAGCACTTAGTTCTTTAGGCGGAAATAGAGCCCAATATCTCGCAGTTTTCGAAAAAGTGATAGATGGTATAAGCAATGATGTCAAAAAAAATATAGATGGACAGTTTTCTTTATTTGAATCTATTACAAATGTTTATGATGATGAACTTCCTAAATTATCAGAATTTCAAACAAAGATATTGCTGCAAATGGAAAAGGAAATGTTAGGTATTTATATATCCGGTCATCCTTTGCAACCCTATGAAAGAGAGATAAAATTATATTCTAATTTTCAAACAACAGACATAATTTCAGATCAATTTGATATAAATTTAGAAAGCAACATCATAGAGGATGGAAGAAGAGTCTCAATCATAGGTTTAATCACTGATAAAAAAAATAAGGTTACAAAAAATAACAATATGATGGCATTTTTTACTTTAGAAGACTTATATAGCAATATAGAGTGCATAGTTTTTCCAACAATTTTTGAAAAATATTTTGATCAAATTGTGGAAGATAATATAGTATTAGTTGAAGGGAAATTATCAATTTCAGAAGTAGAAGAGCCAAAGATAATTGTTGATAAAATAAGTTCTATAAATGACCTTAATTTAAATAAAATTTATCTAAAAATAGACGATATTATGAACATAAATGTACTAAATGATGTAAAAAGAATATTATCAAAATATCCTGGAAATATTCCAGTATATATATATTTTACTAGCAAAAAAAAGACCATAAAAGCAGATAAAAGTTTATGGATCGATGGTGAATCAGAAGAAGTGTTTGATAGCTTAAAAGATCTTTTAGGCAATCAAAATGTAAAAATAATATTATAGTTTAGGAGGAAAATATGAAGACAATAGGAATATTAACAAGTGGAGGAGATGCACCAGGAATGAATGCAGCAATAAGAGCTGTAGTAAGAACTGGGCTAAATAATGATCTTAGAATTTTAGGTATTCAAAGAGGCTATGATGGCCTTATAAATGGAGCTATAGATGATATGGATAGCGAGTCTGTGGCAGATATAATTCATAGAGGTGGAACAATTTTAAGGACTGCAAGAAGTGAAGATTTCATAACACCAGAAGGATTTAAAAAGGCTCTAAATGTAATTGACGTATATAATATGGATGGTATAGTTGTACTTGGAGGGGATGGAACATTCAGAGGAGCACAAAAACTTTCAGATGCAGGTATACCTACAATTGGAATACCATGTACGATAGATAATGACTTGCCTTATACAGATTATACTATAGGTTTTATGACAGCAGTGGAGACTGTAATTGAAGCTATAGGTAAATTAAGAGACACTTCATCATCTCATGGGAGAGCAAATGTCGTAGAGGTAATGGGAAGAAACTGTGGAGATATAGCTCTTTATGCTGGTCTTGCAGGAGGAGCAGAAAGCATAATTATACCAGAAATTGGCTATGATGAAGATTCTATATGCAGAAAAGTATTGACAGGTAAAAATATGGGTAAATTACATCATATTATTGTATTAGCAGAAGGTGTAGGCAACTCGTTTGAACTAGCTGAAGCTATCGAAGAGAAGACAGGTGTTGAAACTAAAGTAACAGTTTTAGGACATGTTCAAAGAGGAGGTTCACCTAGTGCTTTTGATAGAATATTAGCTAGCCAGATGGGCAAGAGGAGTATAGAATTGTTGTTGCAAAACAAATCAGGAAGAGTTTTAGGGACTAAATGCAATGAAATAATTGACCTAGATATTAAAGAAGCTCTTGAAATGAAAAGAAAACTCAACCGAGAAATGTATGACACAGCAAATATTCTATCCAGATAAGGAGGAATTTTATGAAAAGAACCAAGATAGTTGCAACTATTGGCCCTGCATCTGAGTCTGAAGATGTAATGAGAAAGCTTTTTGAATATGGAGTAAATGTATGCAGGTTAAATTTTTCTCATGGGGATCATGAAGAACATAAAGCCAGGATAGACACAATTAAAAAATTAAGACATGAGATGAATTTACCAATAGCTATAATGCTCGATACAAAGGGGCCAGAGATAAGACTTGGGACATTTAAAAAAGATCAAATCGAGATAAAAAAAGATCAGGAGTTCACACTTACAACTAGAGAAGTAGAAGGCGATGAAAATATAGTAAGCGTAAGTTATAAAGATATGCCCAAAGATGTTTCAGTTGGGGATATTATACTAATTGATGATGGTCTTATAGAATTTAGAGTTGTTGAAATTACGGATACAGATATAGTGATGAAGGCATTAAACAGTGGAATTCTAAAAGACCATAAAGGGGTAAACATTCCTAATGTAAATATTAATTTACCTGCATTGACTGAAAGGGACATAGATGATATCTTGTTCGGTATAAGAAACGAAGTAGATTATATCGCAGCATCATTTGTAAGAAAGGCATCAGATATTAGCTCCATAAGAAAAGTGTTAGAAGAAAATGGGGGAGAAAATATAGATATCATTGCCAAAATTGAAAATCAACAAGGATTGGACAATATAGATGAGATATTAGTTGCAGCAGATGGTATTATGGTAGCAAGGGGAGATTTAGGAGTAGAAGTAGCGACAGAAGAGATACCTCTAATTCAAAAAACGCTTATAAGAAAATGCAATATTGCTGGGAAGCCAGTAATTACAGCTACACAAATGTTAGATTCAATGATTAGAAACCCAAGACCGACAAGAGCTGAAGTAACAGATGTCGCGAATGCTATAATTGATGGTTCAAGTGCTGTTATGCTTTCTGGGGAAACAGCAGCAGGTCAATATCCTATAGAAGCTGTAAAGACTATGTATAATATTGCAGTAACCACTGAAAATGCATTAGATTATGACTCCATATCAAAATTAAGGGCTAAGGACAGTGCGATAACTACGACTAATGCAATTAGCAGAGCAACTGTGACAACTGCACAAGATCTAGGTGCAAAAGCTATAATAACTGCTACTTCATCTGGATATACTTCAAAAGCTATATCCAAGTTTAGACCAAAAGCTCCGATTATAGCTGTAACTACAAATGAGTCAGTACTAAGAAAGCTCTCGCTGGTATGGGGAGTTATCCCAATGTTAAGCAGAAAATCAGATTCGACTGATGAGGTTATAGAATTATCAGTAAAGACAGCTTTAGATGCAGGCTTAGTAAAAGAAGGAGACCTTGTAGTAATTACGGCTGGTATACCAGTAGGAGTGGCTGGTACCACAAATATGATAAAAGTTCATACTATAGGCAAAGTACTATTACAAGGAACAGGAGTAGGCACAAAAGTAGGAACAGGAAGAGTAATTATAGGAAATACTAAAGAGGAACTAGAAGAAAAATTTGCTGATGGTGATGTGATTGTATGCAAGAAAACTTTTGATGCAATTGAGAGCTTTATGAAAAGAGCATCAGCAATTGTATGTGAAGAAGATGGACTTTCATCTCATGCAGCTGTTATGGGACTCAATTTAGGGATAGCAACTATAGTTGGAGTTAAAAACGCTACAAAATTATTAAATGATAATGAAATAATAACCGTAGAAAGCGCAACAGGACAGATCTATAAAGGTCATGCAAAAATATTATAAAAAAAAGTTGCAAGATTTATTTTAATAAGTCTTGCAACTTTTTTTAAATTCTAAATTGAACATAAATTTTGTTATTTTGGTAATTAAACTTGTTTAAAAATATAGCTGTGCTATAATCAAATTATATAATATGAACGGAGGGATAACTTGTCTACGATTTCAAACTTTAGATTAGAAAGCATTAACAAAAAAAATAAGGTTTTCAATTCACTAAGATCGACTTTAGAAACTGCATTTTATGCTAACAATGTGGAAAACGTTTCTTCTGTAAGTGAAGCATATAAATTAGCTTATAATTCTCCAGGAACAATTATTACGGATATGCCAGTATATAAGCCAGAGCTCATAGGGCTTCCAGAAGATGCGAAAGTTTTGCTTTTTAATGATGGGGCTGTAACAGGTAGATTTGCAGGGGCAAGAGTTATTATTGGAGAGCCGAATGTTTCAGTTGATGATTATTCAACTATTGCAAGAGAAGCAGTATATCAAATAAGATATAAGAAAATGTATCATGCTCAAGTAATTATAGGATTGGACCCAGATTTTATGGTAAGGGCACATTTGCTTTTACCAGAAAAGTACGAAAACATTATGTATTCATGGCTTTTAAATTTCCAATACATAACACAAGAAATCATGAGTATGTATGAAAACTCCAAAGAATATCCTGAAGGGGATATCTATGTTGTGGCAGATCCTGATTATGTTCCAGAAATACATAAGGATGGATTAGCTTTATTTGATCCAGAACATAACTGTGCTTTATTGTTGGGTATGAGGTATTTTGGAGAATATAAAAAAGGCACTTTGACATTGGCATGGAGCATAGCAAATAGAAATGGATTCGCATCTTGCCATGGAGGTATGAAACGATACAATTTTGATGATGGAAGCAAATATACAGTTGGTGTATTTGGACTTTCTGGCTCAGGAAAATCAACTTTAACCCATGAGAAACACGATGGGAAATATAATATAACTATACTTCATGACGATGCCTATGTAATTTCAGTAGAAGAAGGATATTCTGTAGCTCTCGAACCTTCATATTTTGATAAAACTCAAGATTATCCAACTACACATCCTGCAAATAAGTTTTTACTTACCGTTCAAAACTGTGGGGTTACATTAGATGATAACAATAAGAAAGTGCTGGTGACAGAAGACATTAGAAATGGAAATGGAAGAGCTGTCAAATCAATTTTGTGGGCAGATAATAGAGTGAATAAAGTAGATGAGCCAGTGGACTCAATTATTTGGTTAATGAAAGATGCTACTTTACCTCCAGTATTAAAAATTAATAATCCTGTATTAGCTTCAGTCATGGGTGCAACATTGGCAACTAAGAGAACCACTGCAGAGAGATTGACTAAAGGAACTGATATGAATGCTTTAGTAATTGAGCCTTATGCTAACCCTTTTAGGACATATCCATTAAATGAAGACTATAATAAATTTAAACTTTTATTTGAAAAAAGAAATGTAGACTGTTATATTTTTAATACTGGATCATATAAAGATAAAAAGATACCAAAAGAAGTAACATTGAAAATGTTAGAAGAAATAGTCACAAGAAAAGATGGATTTAAAAAACTAGGAGAATTCAGCGATATAGAATATATGGATGTAGAAGGTTTTGAAGTGAAATTTGATAAAGATTACATCGATATGTGGAAGAGCTCAATAAATTATAGAAAAGATTTCTTAAAGAAAGTTGAAGTTGAAAAAGAAGGAAGAGATAGATTGCCACAAGAAGCTTTATATGAATTAGAAAAGTTAGAAACACAACTAAACTTGATGAAATCAAATTTATAAAAAAAAGCACTGCTATTTTAGGCAGTGCATTTTTTGCGTGCAACTACATAATTTTATGATATGATATAGTTAATAATTTAGAAAAGTAGGTGTGTTATGTATTATTTAGGGAAAAAACAGAATTTAAAAATAAAGAGACTGACAAAATTTGGTGCATATCTTGGGACTGAAGATGATGATAATGATGTATTATTGCCTATAGCGCAAATACCTGAAAATTTAAAAGTGGGAGATAGCGTTGAGGTATTTGTTTATAAAGACTCACAAGATAGACCAATAGCTACTACCAATAATCCAAAAGCTGAAGTTGGACAAATAGTAAAACTAAAAGTAGTAAGTGAGTCAAAAATTGGATATTTTTTAGATTGGGGATTAGAGAAAGATTTATTTATGCCTTTTAGTGAAACTCTAGATAAAGTTGAAGTGCATAATGAATATTTAGTAGCTGTTTATATTGATAAGAGTCAAAGAATAGCCGCAACTATGAGGATTAAAGATTATTTAAGTACAGACTCGCCATTTAAAGAAAATGACAAAGTGAAAGGTACAGTGTATGGAGTTAATAAGGATATTGGTGTTTTTGTAGCAGTTGAAAACAAGTATGATGGTATGATAAACAAGAAAAATGTATTCGGTATATATGAAATTGGAGATGAGATAAAAGTAAGAATTAACAAAATACTAGATGATGGTAAGTTGGATCTAACTCCAAGAAATATGGCTCATATTCAAATAGAAGAAGATAGTCAAGTCATATTAAAAAAACTTAAAGCTAACAAAGGATTTTTACCACTCAATGACAAATCAGATCCTGAAATTATAAGAAAAGCACTAGGAATGAGTAAATCTGGTTTTAAAAAAGCAATAGGGAATTTATATAAAAAAGGAATTATCGATTTAAGTGATAATGGAATAAAGATAAAAAATAACACTTTAAACAAATAAATCATTAAAAATATTTGACAATATTTTAATTTGGGTATATATATAAAACAAGTAGAATTAATATTGGAGATGATTTTATGAAAACTCATCTAAGAAATGGCTCAACGTTAGTATTAGTTATCTTAGTATTTGCAGTTTTGATGATATTTGCTTCTTTTACATTGAATTTCATGGTGAATGAAAATAAACAAGCTATTTATCACGAAAATGCAACTAAAGCAGAGTATATAGCTATGAACGGGGCTGATGTTGTTGAAGCTGCTTTGTTAAGCCATCTAAGAACATTGTTTGGACCAAAAGGAACTGGCGTAAAGGATGTAAATGAATATCTAGATTCTTTAAAAGAAAACAAACAAGAAGTTATATTTTCACCTGAAATAGAAGGCTTAGATAAAGTTGAAATATCTTTGGCTAAAATCAATGGGATGGATGTCTTGGCTATAGATTCATATGCAAACTACAATGGAGTTAATAAAAACGTAAGAAAAATAGTATGGAGCGAGTTCGTAAAATCAACAGATGATAAAATCTATTATAATGGGCTTCCTCTTATAGCCAAAAACGAAGCTTTCAGAGTCACAAATAAGAATGAATATGTTGATTTAACAATAAATAATGATGATAAAAAAGGGAAATATGATATATATGCTCAAAAAATGGGGGATAGCTCAGTATTCCCTTTGTATGACTTTAATAATGCTCCTCAACCTACATGGAGTGGGGCTATGCAAACTGAAACAATCAAAATTAGTGGAACTATAGATGAGAACAAATTTTACAATGGGAATGTTTTGGTAAATGGACCATTAACTGTAAAAGAAGGAGTTAGTATATCGGTTAGAGGTAATTTAATAATAAATGCTAATATAATAAAATCATCAAACACTGGGAATGATATAAATTTTTACGTATATAATGAAGGAAATCAAGAATTAGCCCTTAAAATTGAACCACCTCAAGCTGGAGAAGTAAATGCAAACTTTTATGTTAAAAGTGGGAAAACAGAGATAATCCTTAAAAAAGCTACATTGGTAGGAGATATCGTATCTAATGATTCTTTTAAGGGAAATATCGTTAATGGCTATCCAAATCAAAATGACTACAATGTCAAAATTACAGCAGACGACAGTAGCAAGAAAATAGATTTTGATGGATCCATTTATGCTCCAAATGCTTATATAATTATTGGTGGGTCGATAGAACCTAATGATAAGAATGTAATAAATCATAACGGGATTATTGTTGGCAGTTATATAGAAATCAATGGCAAAAATGAAAAAAAAGACTATGACTATTTAGATCAGATTTATGAAAATAGTATGAAAGGGATAGAACTTCCAGTCGGTAATCCTACAGAGTTTAATATTCTTAACTTTAAAAGCTATTATATTGATTATTAGGAGTGGTAAATTTGAAAAAGAAAGGTTTTACACTTATTGAATTGATAATATCGATAGCTATTTTAGGGCTGATTTCAGTGACATTCTTATCTATATTTAATATGGGATTGATTAATATTTCTAAAGCTGGGAACAGGACTGCTGCTGTAAAAGAAGCTGAAAAAAATATTTCTACTCCTACTGAAATTAATGATTTTGATATTACAGTTAAACTACCAGATAAAGCAGATGGAATCGTTGTTACAGTCAAAGGCAGAGTATATGAGTCTAAAGTAAACATATTAAATTCTGACGATTTTGTTGATGTTATCAGATATATACCTATAAAGTGAGGTTATATTATGAAAAGGAATGTAAAAGGTATCACTTTAATCGAAGTTGTTTTAACTGTAGCTATTTTTAGTATCGTTATAGCTTCTATTTATGCTGTGTTTTTTGCTGGACAAAATTCTTTCGCAACGAGCACAAACAAGGGACTTGCACAGGAAAGTGTTAGACTTGCAGAAATTTTTTTAACTGATGAATTAAAAAATGCAACATCACTAATTACAGAAACCGAATTTGAGGAAGGGATCGTCAATAGAACAATATATGGCATAAAATATGAAAATGGATATCTTTTGCTTTCGGAGTATAAATATGATGCAGAAAAAAACAGTTATGATAGTTCAATAGTACGCAAGTTAAAAGGTGATTGGAATAAGCTTACAATAAGTAGCTTGATAAATGGAAATTTAGATGTTTCCATTGAACAGAAAGAAAAGTTATATAATAGGGAATCAACCTACCCATTAGAATTTTCTATAAAGTTAATTAATGATAACAATTTAAGAAATGATGAAGTTTGGGATTTGACTAGTGGAGATGAGATTTATTTCATTAAATCAAACAATACTCAATTTGGACAAATTAAACTTATTGAAGATACTGGAAGTGGAGGATCTACAGGTACTGGAGGAGGAACTACAACATATTCAAGTATTGTAATTACGAATATACAAATAGTTGAAGATAAGAATAACGGAAAAACTTTATATAATGAGCCTAATCCAACATTTTCAAACAATATGTTGAATATATATATTGGGCAAGGGGAAAAGAAAGTAAATATAACATTAACTTTAGATAAGAAATATAATGATTTAAATATATCTTTAGGAAATTCACCAATAAGTATAGGTGATAATGAAACAACTGTTAATTTAAATAATGTTGAACTAAATAACAAAGCAACTATTACAATCAGTATAGGCTACAAAGCAAACAATACAGAAAATTATACTAAAACAATAAGAATTATAGCTGACGATAAGCCAAAAAATTAGATATTTAACCGTCGAGTAACAAAATTAAAAAACAACTTGAGTCTTCACAAATCACCATAAATGTGCTATTATACAATAATTGCACATTTATTTTTTTAAGGAGACTAATATGAAGGCACTAAAAGATAAATATTTTTTAAAAACTATGTTAACAATAGCAATACCTGTTGCTATACAAAACTTGATATCATCATCTTTAAATATGGTGGATACCTTAATGATTACGAATCTTGGCAGTGCTAGTATAGCAGGGGTAGGATTAGCAAATCAGGTTTTCTTTTTATATATTTTGCTTACTTTTGGGATAAATAGTGGAGGTGCTATATTTATAGCACAATATTGGGGCAAAGAAGATATAAAGAATGTAAATAAAAGCATTGGATTTGCAATAATGACCTCATTTATATTAGGGTTAATTTTTACTTTAGTAGCACTTATTTTACCAAGACAAGTTTTGTCTATTTTTACTGATGATTTAGATGTAATCAATGCTGGGGTAAGTTATTTGAGGATAGTTTCTTTGTCATATATAATGACTGCAATTAGTTTTAGCTATTCGATAGCATTGCGAACAACTGGTAAACCGAATGTTCCACTTGTAGTTTCTATAATATCACTTAGTACTAACACAATATTAAATTACATTTTGATTTTTGGGAAATTGGGAACTCCAGCGTTAGGTTTAAAAGGCGCAGCAATTGCAACAGTTATTGCTAGAACCTTAGAATTTGGGTTACTTCTTTATGCAGTCTATAAAGGGAACAGTTTCTTGAATGCAAAACCTAGCGAGCTATTTGGCTGGGAAAAAGAATTCATAAAAAAATATGTAAAAATAACTTATCCAGTCATATTAACAGAAGGATTTTGGGCTTTGGGGCAAGTCATGTATACAATAGCATATGCCAGTTTAGGCAAAACTGCTATGGCTAGCATTCAACTAACAAATACTATACAGAATATGTTTTTTGTAGTCGTTAAGGGATTAGCAAGTGCTTGTAGTATAATGGTAGGTGCTAAAATTGGCTCAGAAGAGTTTGATAAAGCTTATGATTATGCAATAAGCTTTATCGTATTATCAAGCATATCTGGAATAATTTTAGGTTTAACTTTATCATTATCATCAGATTTAATTTTGAAGCTGTTTAGAAATTTAGAGCCAGATGTATACAACACAGCAAAGTCAATTTTAATTTTCATGGGGCTGACATTCGTGATTAGGGTATATAACAACATTTCAATTGTGGGAGTCCTTAGGTCAGGAGGAAATACTAAAGTTGCTATGAAAATAGATTTATCATCTGTTTGGCTGATTGGTGTACCATTGGCATTTATTGGATCGATGATATTTGAAATGCCAGTTGAATATTTATTTTTGCTTATCACGACTGAGGAATTAGTTAAAGCTATTTTGGGTTTTCCTATTATAAAATCTAAAAAATGGATACAAAATATAACATAAAGTGAGCTTAAGCTTACTTTTTTTCTTATGTAGATTTTGAAACAGTTAACAAACTTTTATGATAAAATATTAATAAAATAGTGTTATGGAGGGCAAGAATGGAATTTGGGGAAAAATACAAAGGAGAAGTAATAGATATAAATTCACAAGGACTAGGAGTAGTCAAAACGAACAATCAAGTTGTTTTTATTGAAGACTGCATTATTGGGGATATAGTTGAATTTGAAGTTATTGAGAAAAAGAAAAATTATTTTTTGGGAAGACTAATAGAGATTTTGAATTATTCAAATTTAAGAGAAAAGTACGAGTTCGATACTAGTAAATTAGGAGGGGGAGTACCATTAATAAATTTAAAATACGATGAACAACTAAAATGGAAAGAAAGAAAATTAAAGACAGATCTCTACAAGACATGTAAGTGTGAGTTTGAAGTAGATAATATAGTAGGCATGGTCAATCCTTTTAGATATAGAAATAATACTCAATTTTTTGTTGGAGCAAATAATGGTAAGACAATTATAGGTTATGTAAAAAGAAAATCTAATGATATTATTCCATTAGAAGAAGATATTCTTCAAAAGGAGATTGGTGATAAAATCATTGAATCAATAAAAGAATGGATGAATAAATATAATATTGAAGCATTTGATAGGAAAAATAACAAAGGCTACATAAAAAACATTGGAATAAGAACGAATCAGAATTCTCAAGCAATGGTAATTTTGGTAACACACACTCGAGAATTGCCACATAAAAATGAATTAATTCATAAATTGATAAGAGATACTGGTAGTGTAGTGAGTATTTATCAAAACATCAACAAAGATAGTCAAACTAAATATGGTAAAGAATTTATTCGAATATTTGGAGATGAGTTTCTAGTAGACTATATTGGGGATATAAAATTTAATATTTCTCCGGAATCTTTCTTTCAAACCAATTCCTATCAAACTGAGAAATTATATGAAATAGTAAAAAAATATTTAAATCCACAAAAACAAGATATTGTGTTTGATCTATATTCTGGTATTGGAAGTATAGCGTTATTTATTGCAAAAGAAGTCAACAAAGTTATAGGTATAGAATATGTAAAATCAGCTGTAAAAGATGCTAAAAGAAATGCTGTGCTAAATAATATTGAGAATGCATATTTTTATCATGGGAAAGTAGAAAATTTACTATCTGAAATATCTAAGAAGGAAGGAATACCAAATAAAATAATTTTAGACCCTCCAAGATCAGGTGCAGATAAGAATACTATTTATGAAATAATAAGATTAAATCCTGAAGATATAGTTTATGTATCATGTAATAGCTCTACTCTAGCAAGGGATTTAAATATATTATTAAACAATGGATACAAAGTTAAGAAAATAAAGCCAGTCGATATGTTTCCTCACACTACTGAAATTGAGACAGTAGCACTTTTATCTAAGGTGAAATAATATAAATTATGCTTATAAAAAAAGTATTATTTATTATTTTAGCATTTGGACAATTTATATTATTTTAGAAAAGTACAAATAAAAATGATAATCTATAAAAGAACAGGAGGCTTTATATGATTAGAGTGGGAGTAATTGGATGCGGGAAAATTGCTCAAATAAGGCATATACCAGAATATCTAGATAATGATAAAGTTAAATTGGTAGGACTCTATGATAGAACTTTAGAAAGAGCAAAAGCATTAACAGACAAATATAATTTGATTCATTATATAGATTATCATGACATGCTTAATGATGATAATATTGATGCTGTAAGTATATGTGTATCAAATAACCTACATGCAGAGATTACAATTGAAGCTTTAAATCATGGTAAGCATGTTCTTTGCGAAAAACCCATGGCAACAAATCTAGAGGACTGTTTATTAATGCTTAAAACAGCAAAAGAAAACAATAAAAAGCTTTTAATTGCCCATAATCAGAGGTTGACTAAAGCGCATGTTTATGCAAAGAAATTAATAGAAGATCAAATATTAGGAGACTGTTTGACTTTTAGGACTACTTTTGGCCATTCTGGACCAGAAACATGGAGCATAAATCCAGGATTAAATACATGGTTTTTTAATAAAGATACTGCTTCAATGGGAGCTTTAGGGGATTTAGGAATTCATAAAACTGATTTAATAAATTATATATTAAATGATGAAATAATTGAAGTTAAAGCATCTTTAGAAACCTTGGATAAGAAATATGAATCAGGAGAGCCTGTCTTGGTAGATGACAATGCGATTTGTATATACAAGACAAGGAAAGGTGCAATTGGAACAATGTCAGCAAGCTGGACATTTTATGGTCCAGAAGATAACAGCACAGTAATCTACGGAACAAAAGGAATTATGAAAATATATGATGATGAAAGATATTCAATTAGAGTCTTTTTGAGAAATGGGGAAAAAATCAATTTTGATTTAGAAGGGATACAGACCAATGATAATCAGACAAAAAGTGGAGTAATAGATGAATTTGTAGATTGTTTGGAACACAATAAAGATTCAGTACTATCTGCAGAACATATAATTCCTTCGATGAAGGCGATTTTTGCAAGCTTAAATTCGGCTTTAACTGGCAAAACAATAAGAATAGATTAAAGATTAACTAAATGGTTGAGCGATTTAGAAAAAATTTTATTTAGATGGATTTATTATATCAAGCTAGTATTTATTATATATGAATAGGCGAATTGTATAATTAAATGAAACACAACTAAAAAAACAACGCTCATGAGAGCTTCTCTGTTATAATGTTATCAATGACAATAAACAGAAACGGAG
>NZ_JBSQIL010000018.1:0-27932 GCF_055108775.1 Soehngenia sp.
TACTTTAATTCCATCGATTTGTAACTTTTCAATTATTTCATCTTGGTATTTATCTAATTTACTTGGTTTATCTCTTGTTTTGGGCTTTCCTTCATATCCCTCATAATATTTTTTAACTGTTCTTCTATCAAATCCATATTTTCTAGCTAATTCTGAATAGTTGGGTTTTAGATCCATAACTTTTATTATTCTTAGTTGTGCTCTTAAGTTGTCTTCCATTGCTATCCCTCCTAAAAGGAGAATAGCAATTATGCACAATTTTGTACATTTTTATTTTCTCTTTTTTGTACATTTTAGTTATATCATTTACACTAAATCATTAGTTACAGAATTAAAGTCACCTTTTTCAGAATGATTTCTTACATATACTTCATAAATTATCTTATTGCGAAGAGTGATATCCGTATCTTTTGCCATAGCTAAACCCCTTTCATATAATACTTTTATTAATTAATAATTATAGCATAAACAACCTGAATATTATATGATAAGAGTAATAAATTAAGAGGTGATTAAATGGATCAAAAAGAGAGAATGCTAAAACAACTCCCATATAAGTCAAACTTAGATGGACTATTGGAGGATAGGCTAAAAAACAAAAGAAAAATTTATGATTATAACCATACATACCCTGATGATTTAGAAAAACTTAAAGAGATGATTAAAGATATAGTAGTTGCAAATGGGAATATACATATTGAGCCTCCATTTTACTGCGATTATGGATACAACATAGAGATAGGCGATGGATTTTACTCAAATCACAACTTAGTCATACTCGATGTAGGGAAAGTAACCATAGGCAAGAACTGTTTATTTGCAACCAATGTCTCGATACTCACCGCGGGTCATCCAATCCACCCAGACTCAAGAAATTCAGGATATGAATATGGTATCCCTATAAAAATTGGTGACAATGTATGGCTAGGCGGTTCAGTAGTTGTTTTGCCAGGAGTAACGATAGGAAATAATGTAGTAGTTGGAGCAGGAAGTGTAGTAACAAAAGACATTCCTGATGATGTGATAGCGGTAGGTAACCCATGCAAAGTCATTAGAAAGATAACAGAAGAGGACAGAAAATACTACTTCAAAGACCGAATATTCGATATAGAGGATTATAAGTAATTGACAAAGGCCTTAAATTAATGTAGAATATTATGGTAGTAAGCACCCGTAGCTCAGTAGGATAGAGCGGTGCCCTCCTAAGGCATGTGCAGGGGTTCGATTCCTCTCGGGTGCACCATAGGTGATTTTATGGATGAATTTTTCATGCGAAGAGCTATTGAACTAGCAAAACTAAGCACCTGCGATGTACCAGTAGGTGCTGTTATTGTGCATGAAGAAAGAATAATAGCAGAAGGATACAACATGAAAGAAATCACGAAAGACCCAACAGACCACGCAGAAATAATAGCTATAAAAAAAGCATCACAGGTTTTGGGCGGTTGGAGGTTATTAAACTGCACAATGTATGTAACTTTAGAGCCTTGTGCTATGTGTGCAGGGGCTTTAGTAAATGCAAGAATCAATAGACTGGTAATTGGAACAATGGATGAAAAAAGAGGATTTTGTGGCTCGGTTGAAGATTTGACAGCTCACCCTAATTTAAATCATAAAATAGAATTAACCAAAGGAATATTAGAAGACGAATGCAGGCAATTGCTTGTTGACTTTTTTAAAGACTTGCGAAAAAACAAAAAATAATATGGAGAAGTATCGAAGTGGTCATAACGAGCCTGACTCGAAATCAGGTTGCCTTCACGGGCACGTGGGTTCGAATCCCACCTTCTCCGCCAATAAATTAAATATTGATACAATAGAAACTCCTTGAAATCAAGGAGTTTTGTTGTTTTTGGTAGAAAGCAACAAGAAAATAAGGTCAGAAAAGATACTATAGATACCTCTACGGATATAGATTAGACAGTTATAGAATATTATAATAATATAATATTTTACTTTAGAGATGAAGCAGAAATAGGAATATAAAGATTTAGAACCCACTGGTTTAAAGGTTATAAAACTTTAGACTAGCTGGTTATTTTTTGTTTTGAATAAAGCTAAGTAGAAATTAGTTAATTTATTTGATAGAATATATGGAAAATCAAGGATATATGATTAAAATAATTATTGTACATATGTAATGAGCGTAGCGAAGAATCTTAAAGGGGTGATGAATTTGTACTATGTATATATGTTAACAAATTGGAACAACAAAGTTTTATATACAGGTGTTACAAATGATTTAGAGCGAAGAATATATGAGCATAAAAATAAGTTAGTAAAAGGTTTTACGGAAAAATATAATGTAAATAAATTAGTATATTTTGAATATACTTCAGATGTAAATTCAGCTATAGCAAGGGAAAAAGAAATTAAAGGTTGGACAAGGCAGAAGAAAAATCAATTAGTAGAAGTTGTAAATCCATTATGGAAAGATTTAACGGAGGAGTTTAAAAGATAAGATTATTCTCAACGTTCAGAATGACAGGATTCTGTAATATACTTAAAATTCTGGGCTTGTCATCCTGAACAAAGTGAAGGATCTTATTACACATTATTAATGGAATATGCAGTTTTCCTCAACTATTTGGTGGAATCTTTAGAAGATACTATGAATAATATGGAAGCTAGCAAGAAAATTAATCCAGCTTTGCGTGATAGAAATTGATGGTAAACTTGCAAAAGATTACTTTATCAATGCTATATCCAGATCCAGTAATTTTCTTAGTGCAAAATAATTGTTCAAAGAAATATATAAAAGATGTGGGAAATGATCCTTCATTTGATATAATGAAGTAAACGCAACTATAAAAATGAGAGGATGTTATATATGGATGATTATAAACAGTTAATATCAGAAAAAGTAAAGGCTGAGATTGAAAATAGTATAGCAAAAGTTCTCGAAGGTGAAGGAAGCCTAGAGAGCATTATAGATTCAGTTGCGGAAATTGTAAATGAGATTGGTATCAAAACTTTACAAGAAATAACAAGTCAATTAAATGAAAACATTGAACAAGCACCTGAAAAAAATGATATTCAGAAAGAAAAGTAGAAAAAACATTAATCAATAGATTCGTACAACTGGAATTTGAAGTGTAAATTTTAGAGATTAATTTTGAGAAGCCAGTTGAAACAGCATATAAGCATTCTTTAGAAGTATAGGTTTTAAGTATTTCATTGATTTAGGGTATAGAATAAAGAGGAATATAAAGATGGTAAATGTTAAGATATAAATGAACAATAGAGGGTGAGGACAATGCAAATTGCGCTTACAAAAAAGTTAGCAGATGCTATGGGATTAAAGATTTCTGCTGCTGATGAAAAAACAATTAATCCTCTGTTTTTATGGACTGCAAACTGGACAAATGTGTGGAGTAATCTCAGAACTGAGGACATGCTCGTTTTAGTGAACAACGCAACTCGATTTACAGTAGCTATTTACCAAGTCAAACGCAAGGATCTCAAAAGCGCTGAAGAAATCATGAAGAATGCTATTTCGCACACACTTCTTTACATGAATATAAACCCTGAAATAGTGAGTGAATATATGCATATAGCAGGAGAGGTGGAGTTTGTAAAAAATAGCAGCAGACAAGCAGCTTCCTGGGTGACGAAGGCGGGGTTGGACTGCGCTATCTATGTGGGAATAGAATATAATGAAATTGGAAAAATGTTCTGCGATACGATTGGAGCTTCTATAAATTACAGATCAATCAATTATTCTCACAATTTGAACGATAGGTTTATTCCTTACAAAAAAATGATTAACGAACTTTCTGAGCTAACAGGAAAGAAACCATATAAGTACCGTGCTTTTGAATTGATGATCACACTTGATCTAGAAATTTACAAAGCGGAACGGAGGATAATTGTACCTGCGGATATAGAATTAGCGAAATTGCATAAGCTAATACAGTACTTGTTTGGTTGGGAAAACCGTCATCTTTACGATTTTATTATTCCTAATGGTAAAAAACAGAAACCACTTGTAAGAATGGTTCCATATGAGGAAGACATAGAGTACGATCAAGAAGCTATTTTATTGACAGGACATAGGCTATCAGAATTTATGCCTAAGTATAAAAACATCCTCTACACTTATGACATGGGTGATTGGTGGAGGCATGATATACATCTTGTACGAGTGATTGAGGATTATGATAAGGAATCACCATATTTAGTTGAAGCAAGAGGTAAAACTCCACCTGAGGATGTGGGAGGGGTTCAAGGCTTCTTGAACTTCCGAGAAATTATTATGAATCCTGAACATCCAAGACACATGGAAATGAAAGAGTGGGCGAGATTTTGGACGCCGGAGCTTTATGACAGGCAAAAAAGGCCAAGGGTAATTTATGTTTGATGGATATTTTAGATACATAATTAATGACAGTCAAATTAGTAACTCTACTCAGGTTGAAGTAATTTGGTTATTGAAGTAGAGACCTTAATTCTATGGAAGTTTGTGTTTCAGACTATGATACAAATAATGGAAAATCTGAGTAAGTAGAATCTACCCAGGAGAAAATTAAAAATAAGGAGATCATTTCAATGGGAAAACGCTATTTTGACTTAAACATTGAACAGGTTTTAGAAAATTGGGAAGTTTATCATGCTGTACGAGAGATTATAGCTAATGCTTTAGATGAAACAATATTAACTAATTCACCACCTGTTGATATTTTTAAAGACAAAACAGGGTTTTGGCATATCAGAGATTTTGGTCGTGGCTTAAATTATCAACATTTTTCTCAGAATGAAAGTGAAGAAAAGAACAATGCTGAAGGCATAATTGGGAAATTTGGAGTAGGATTAAAAGATGCATTAGCAGTTTTTTATCGACATAATATTGATGTTAAAATAAAATCTAAGCATGGTATTTTTTCTACTGAAATGCATAAAAAAGGTGGCTTTGGAGACATTGAAACTCTACATATTTCTGTATCTGAATCTGACGAATACGATTTTGTTGGTACCGAATTTATCTTGTCAATTTCTGATGATGATATTTCAAAAGCAAAGGAACTTTTCTTAGCGTTTAATCCTGAAAAACCAATTGAGAAAACAGAATTTGGTGAGATATATAGAAAAAATGGAAATGCAGCCATAATATATGTTAATGGTATTCAAGTAGCACAAGAAGAAAATTATATGTTTAGTTATAATATAACAAGAATTTCTGCTGCTATGAAAAAAGCTCTTAACAGGGAACGCAGTAATGTAGGAAGAACTGCATATGCAGACAGTGTAAAAAAGTTACTATTAAAAAGTCAGAGTGAAATCGTTATACAACAGTTAATTAATGAATTGAAAAATTTGAATACAGGCACAGGGCATGATGAAATTAATTATGTCGATATTCAAGCTCATGCAATGAAAACATACAATGCTCAAAAATCAGTTATATATGTATCTCAAATGGAAGCATATCAATTGTCAAATGATGATAAGGAGAAAATTGTTGAATCGGAACGTGAGTTGGTTATAGTTCCTCAGAATGCTTTTGATAAAATCAAGGATTCTAGAGATATAAAAGGCAATGTAATGGGAACTTTCAATTTAGTACGTGAAGAGTACAATGATAAATTTGAATATATATGGGTATTACCAAAGGAATTATCTACAGAAAGGAAAATAGTTTGGGAAAAATATCATATTGTTATGGATTGGTTGAAAGATAATAAATGGAGACACAGAATAAAAATTTCTAAAACTATAAATGAATATAGCAGTGGCGATACAAAAGGAGTTTATGATCCAAAAGAGAATGCGATTATCATTAAAGAAAGTGTTCTTGATAACGAAAATGATTTTTATGAAGTTTTAATTCATGAGTATATACATGCTACAACAGGATATCCTGATAATAATCGCAACTTTGAACATGAACTGGGCAAAATTATAGGTGAAATGGGAATTGAATTATTTAACAATCGAATTAAGTTTGAAGAAAGTAAATTGGATGAAAGTAAGATTAAACAAGAATCTTTATTTGTGAAGTTAGCCAATGTTTTTAGTATGAAAAAGTAGTCCGATGTTAAGTATTTGACTTCATAGAAAGAATGGTCAATATAGTAAATTTAATGAAAATACTATCCAACTTGCATGGAAATGCCTTGAGTAACTTAAATAGAAACGAAAGTATTCAGATGAATCTTTGTTGGATTTGTTATGATACAATATACTAAGCTCATGATCTTCTCCGTTTCTGTTTATTGTCATTGATAACAATATAACAGAGAAGCTCTCATGAGCGTTGTTTTTTAGTTGTGTTTCATTTAATTATACAATTCACCCTAACAAATAAAGAAAAAACGGAATTGATTGATTCCCTTAAAAACAAATATTTATTAAAGTAATTATTTCTTTTTATGAAACTTCCCAAAAGTAGCTACTTCTATCAAAGAGCTTAGCTTTCAAAAGCAAACAAATACACTCAACTAGAAGAAGATATAATTAATATCTTTAAAAATGATTATAAAACATATGGTATAGAAGAATTTATTTAGTTTTAAAGAATAAAGGAATTTTTGTATCTGAAAAAGTAATACGAAGAATTATGGAGCAGAATGATATTATTATTTGTCAACCAAAACAGAGGAAATATTCATCGTATATTTGTGAAATTAGCCCAGAAGTAGATAATATAATACAGCAAGATTTTCATTCTTCATAGCCTATTACAAAATGTTTAACAGAAATAACAGAATTTCATATTCCTGCATGCAAAGAGTATTTATCACCAATTGTTGATTGCTTTGATGGTATAGTTATAAGTTGGACAATTGGGACATCTCCAAATGCTGATTTGGTTAATACAATGCTTGACAATGCAATTTATACACTGAGCCCAGATGGTCATCCTATTATTCATTCAGATAGAGGAGCCCACTACAGATGGCCTGGTTGGATAAAACGAATGGATGATGCAAAATTAATTAGATCAATGTTTAGAAAAGGATGTTCCCCAGACAATTCAGCGTGCAAAGGATTCTTTGGGAGATTAAAAAAAGAGAAGTTCTATTATAATTCATGGTTAAATATAACAATTGATAACTCTTAGTGTAAAATAATTGTTGGACAAATAAATAAAAAATATAGAGAATGATCCTCAATTTGATATAATGTAATCGTCTAAACTAAAAGAAAAGGAGGATATTCTCTATGAATAATATTATACAATTAATAGCAGAACAAATAGCTGAAAAAGTTAAGTGCGAAATTTAGAATAATTTGATAAATGTTACTTAGTTTGAAGGAATTAGATTGTCTTTTGAAATCATTGAAAATATATTTTCCAAAAGATAACATAGACTGAGAAATACAGTTTTAACAACATAAAAGTAATTTTTAGAAATATAAAGGACAACAAATGCCTAGTGGTGTCAAGAGATTAAAAACCAAAGGTATTACATATTAATTGAATAATCTCTTTTATTTTGGTATCATTATATTGCTTAAATTCAACTATAGGAGATAGATATGGATATAATTAAGACGAAAGACTTAGTATTTGAAGATTTTATAAGATACCCAGATATTTCTATTGAAAGAGGAAAAGTAGTTTTTCTTGTTGGAAGTTCAGGTAGTGGTAAAAGCACATTGTTAAAGTTATTTAATGCTACTTTATCACCTAGTTCAGGTGCTATTTTTTATGAAGGGAAAAATATTGATGAAATAGACACTTTAAAACTCAGGCAAGAAGTGCTGCTAGTGGGGCAGTCGGTGTATTTATTTGATGGAAGCATAAGAGATAATTTCGAAAAATTTTACTCATACAGAGAAATGGATATGCCTGATGAAGAAGCGATGTTAGAATTTTTATCTATATGCCAGCTTGATTTTCCACTTGAAACTCAGACGAGCATTCTTTCTGGTGGAGAAGCTCAAAGGCTTTATACTGCGATATTTTTGTCTTTTTTACCTAAAGTTTTAATGCTTGATGAACCTACTAGTGCATTGGATGCAAATAATGCAAAATCTTTATTAAGGGAAATCATAAAGCTTGCTAAAACTAAAGATATGACTGTTATTGTTGTAAGTCACGATAAGAGTCTTTCTGACGAATTTGCTGAAGAATTGATCGACATAGAAGGGAGCAAGGTAATATGACAAATGCGGGTGTAGTTAAACTGAGTATTTTTCAGTTTTCTTTGATATACTTACTTTTGATAGTTGTGTTGGCTATCATGAAGAAAGCAAATGTAAATCAAACAAAACTTTTAATTGTTGCAAGTTTGCGAATGACTGTACAATTAACTTTAGCAGGGTTTATTCTAACATATATATTTGAAAATCCAAGTCCGCTGTTTACTAGCCTTTATCTATTGTCCATGACGCTTTTTGCCATACACAGGGCATTGTCAAAAAACAAATGGTTAAATAATTCTTTTAAATGGGCAGTAGGGTTATCTCTAGCAGGATCGGGGCTTATTATTTTAGCATTTTTTGTAATAGTAGTTGTGAGAGTTGACTTTTTTAATCCTCAATACACTATTCCTCTTTCTGGAATGATATTGGGAAATGCTATGACTGGTGTGAATTTAGGGTTAAAAAGCTTTAAAGACAGCTTTAGTTCACAGAGAAAGAGAGTTGAGACTCTTTTAAATTTAGGAGTAAAACCAAGAAAAATTTTATTGCCATTTTCACAAAATGCTTTAGAAACAGCTCTCCTTCCAACTTTAAACAACATGGTAGGGATGGGGATTATATCACTACCTGGAATGATGACTGGTCAGATTTTATCAGGTACTCCACCGACAACTGCGATTCTTTACCAAATTGCCATCATGATTGCTATAGCTACAGTCGTTTGTCTTGCGACTTTTTCATCGCTTATACTTGGGCTTAGAACTCTTTATAACGATAGAAATCAAATTGAATTTATATATGAAAATTAAAGAAAGCCTTAGATTTTTTCTAAGGCTTTCTTTATCAAATTCTACTTACATTCATATCCATTATCAGATATTTGCTAGTTGTCAGTGGACTTATATTGTTTTTACTAACCCCTCTAAATGAACTACCAAACATTTCAAATACATTTGATGAGATGTTTAATTCTGGAAGTCTGCCAATGAATTTCTCACCGTCAAATAAAAACCCTAGTTGAACTGGTGCTGCGAAATTACCTTCAGGGGTAAAATCTCCTCCGGAAGTCATTAAAACAAAGATACCCATTTCTCCACCTAAAAGCTCTTTGGCTGTTTTTTCTGACTCTTTAATCCTAAAACTTGGTATACCTAAAGTTGGGACACCGTCGTATTCGCAAGTAGCAGATCCTGTAAGTTTGAGATTGTATTTTTTAGAGGTCCTCTTGTCTGTATATGGAGTCATTACTACTCCGTTTTCAATCAATGCACATTCATATCCTTCATTGATCACACCTTCTGCATCAAAGAAAGGAACTCTCATATAATTAGGATTGTTGTTTTGGTATAGTGTAAAATTATCACTAAATACTTTAGTGCCTAATTTGCTGCTTAATAATGAGCTACCACTGCCAAAATTGTTGCCGTCTAGATCGTGAATAAATTTTAGAAATGGGAGTTCCTCACTAGTGTCAAATACAACTGGTAGAGTTTTTTTATTTGGCAACTCTACTTTATTTTTATATGCATTTAATGTGTGATTTATATCTTTTAATGCTAAATTTCTATCGTATTTTCTCCCTTCAAAGACTACAAAACCATCTATTATATTTAATGACTTTTTTTCTTTAAATAACAAAGCTAGCGATATATATCTGTCTTTATAATATAAATCTAAGCCTTTTTCATTGATTAAATTTACAGTGTAATCAGTTAAATTGAATTTATGTGAGAAATAGAAATCAGACTGTTCTTCTCTAAGAACACTTAAGAGACTTTCTAATTCATCTACCATTTTATTTTCATCTATTATTTCTGATGAGTAATCTTCGTGTATTTTTTTGTTGCTTTCAATTTCATAGTCATATGATATTTTATTATCAAGAGTAGCTATTGCTCTATCCAGCAAATCTTTTTCGTCATAATTTCCGATTGCCCCTGAATATCCGATATAGCCATTGTCATAGACTCTAAGGCCAGTTTTAGTTATATTTTTGTTTCTTATTGAATCAATTCTACTTTGGCTTACATTTAGGGATATCTCTTTTATATTAGTTATATATTTTTCCTTTATCATCTATTTCACCTCCTACTGAACGTTTAAATTGTTTACTCTGACATAAGGGCCTCCAAAGCCAACAGGCAGAGGGAATTGCTCCATTTTTCCGCATCCACCTAATATGAAGCTCATAATTTCAGTTTCATTTGAAAGTCCGTCGATTTCATTTAAAGTTTCCATTACATTGCCAGTCACAACTGAAATGTTTACTGGTTCTGCAATTTTTCCATCCTTGATATAATATGCAAGTGATGGAGCGATAGTGAAAGTGGACATTCCTGAGCCATGTTTTATTTCGTCGATGTATATACCGTTTTCCACTTCACTAAAAAGCTCTTCTTTTGAATGATTTCCTGGCTCTATATAGGTAGTAGTCATTCGAACTATCGGCTCGTATTCAAAGTTTACCGCTCTTGCGTTTCCGGTTAAATCTTCATCTAAATAGCATGCAGTAGTTGCACTATGTAGACGTCCGCTTAATAGTCCATTTTTTATTAAATAAGTTTTTTCTGCTTTAGTGCCTTCATCGTCATATGGGACATATCCGTTTCCATCTATATTGCCATCATCTACTATGCTTAACAATTCATTTCCAACAGTTTTACCTATTGCCCATTCTCTTTTCATGGTTTCATCACCTATCATAAAGTCTGACTCGCTTTTATGTCCAAAACTCTCATGGGCAAATACACCTGCTGCAATAGGGGACAATATTACTGTGTATTTCCCTGGCTTAACAGGTTGGGAATTTATTAAAAAATCATGGCATTTCGATATAAATGGTCTAAAATCTTTAATTTTTTCCTTTAAATCATTTAAATTGTTTGAAGACTTTTGATAGCTCTCTGACAGAAGCTTATCTCCTTCTACAAATTGCATTCTAATTGCTAATCCTATTGTTTGATTATCAAATTTTATTGATGAGCCTTTGCTTGAATAGAATTCTTTTAATATCTTTCTATCTATATAATATGCCTTCCAATGTTTTATAAATTCATATTCTTCAAGTAAAGGGAAATATTCTTTTAAAATATTTTGTTTTTCCTTGATATCGAATTTCTTAACATCATCATCAATAAATTTGAACAACTCATCATTATTGACTTGGAATTTTTTAACGATTGGATTTTCTTCGATGTGTTCTTTTGGATTTGCAAATTCTTTTAAAGTGTCAATTTCAGCTTGAATATTTTCTACATTTGAAGTAGAATTATAGTACCATTTTTCTCCATCAAATATTCTAATAAAAGCAGCTTTGTAGGTTCTTACTTTTGATTCTTCAATTTCGCCCATTGTGTAAATTATTTTGGTTTCATAGACATCTTCAATCCGTACATCTGTGTATAAACCTTTTGGGAAAGTAAACATTGCTAAGCCTCCTGACATTTTTATAGTTTGTATAATCTTATCATATTTTCAAACACGAAACAATTAGTTAATACTTTAACTATCTTTAAATATGTTATATAATTAAATCAACTTGTGATTTTAATAGATTACCAACAACAGTTAGGGGGATTTATATGAAAGTGAAAATTTGTATGGGTTCAAATTGTACTTTATTAGGAGCGATGAATTTATTAGATCAAATTGAAAGCTTAAGGGAGATTATTGACGAAAATGAAAATGAATACAAAGAAGAAGAGCTTGAAATTGAGTCTATTAAATGTCTAGGATATTGTAAAGAAGTGGATTCAGATATAGCGCCGGTTGTTATTGTAGAAGAAGATGTAATATTTAATGCTACAGGGCAGATTGTTATGGAGAAAATAATGGATAAAATGAGAAAAGGATAATTTTCAATTTAATTTCGGAGGAAGAGAAAATTCATGAAAGAAAGTTATGTTGACCTAATAAATATACGCAGGAAGGTCTTTGTGGAAATCGCAAAAATGGCTTATGAGGATACTGATCTCAATGAGCTTGAGAAAGCTGCATACAATATAATTCCTGGTGAGGTAGCTACATATAGAGAAAATATATTCAGGGAAAGAGCAGTCGTTGAAGAAAGGCTCAGACTAACTATGGGACTTAATGTTAGAAGCATGAGCGAGTTTACGAGGGTTACAGAGGGGATAGATGAAGTCAATATAGATGAGTCAAGATTCATCCCAGATTTAGTGAATGTCATAACTTTTGCTTGTGAAGCTTGTCCAACTAGAGCTTTTAAAGTGACTGATAACTGTAGAAAGTGCCTTGCACATCCATGCACAAATGTGTGTCCTGTAAATGCAGTTTCAATTGGAAAAGACAGGGCAATAATAGATCAAGACAAGTGTATAAAATGCGGCAGATGTAGAGACGGTTGCCCTTATAATGCAATAGTAGAATATAATAGACCTTGTGCTGCTGTTTGTGGAGTAAACGCAATAGAGAGCGATTATCTAGGCAGGGCTAAGATCAATCAAGAAAAATGTGTATCTTGTGGTAGATGCATCATACAGTGCCCATTTGGTGCAATTGCTGATAAATCTCAAATTTATCAGCTCATAAAAGCTCTTAAAACTAAGAAGAATATGTATGCTATGATAGCACCTTCGTTTATCGGGCAATTTGGTGCTTTAACTACTCCAGAGCAAATCGTCGAAGGAATAAAGAGGTTGGGATTTAAAGATGTGGTAGAAGTAAGCTTAGGAGCAGACATAACTACTTTAAATGAGGCTAAAGAATTTTTGCATAAAGTACCAAACGAAATACCTTTTATGGGAACTAGTTGCTGCAATTCATGGGCTCTTATGGTAAAAAACAAATTTCCAGAACAATATGAGTATATTTCAGATTCAGCTTCTCCAATGGTAGAAACTGCAAAATATATAAAGAAAAAAGATAAAGATGCAATCATTACATTCATAGGGCCTTGTATATCTAAAAAGCTAGAAGCACTCAGAGAAGATGTAAAAGACTATGTTCATTTTGTAATTACATTTGAGGAACTAATGGGTATTTTTGTTGCTAAAAATATAGAACTTTCTGAGATAGAAATTTCTAAAGAAATACAAGATGCTTCGACACTTGGAAGGGGATATTCAGTTGCTGGGGGAGTTGCAGAAGCTGTTAAAAAGACTGCTCAACTTCTAGATCCAACGCGAGAGATAAATGTAGAGTCTGCTTCAAATTTAGCAGATTGTGTAAAACTTATGTTTCAAGCAAAAGCTGGCAGGAAAAACGGATATTTATTGGAAGGAATGGCTTGTCCTGGAGGTTGTATAGCTGGACCTGGCACAATAGCATCAACTACTAGAGTTAAAAAGGCAGTTGAAGCATTTAAGAATAAATCAGTTTACAAGACACCACTTGATAATGAATTGATAGATGAAAATTTAAAAAAACAACAATAAAGATACACTAAAAGTGTATCTTTTATTCTAAAATTTCTTCAATCATTTTTTTGTTTTTATAGGATTCTTCTAATTCTTCTATTAAGCTATTGTAGTATAATTCTGCTATTTTAATTCTTTTAGATGCGATTTCTTTCGCTCTTGATGTATAAAGCTTATCCGACACAGTTTCGATTTTATATTTATATTCATGTAAAAATGAATCTTCTTTGTCATCTTCTCCATGGAGTAAATTTCCATTTTTATCTAAATTGTATAGATTAGAATGTATTTCTGTCTGATAGATTATGGTTCTAGCTATGCCTATCGCACCTAAGACATCTAGCTTATCAGCATCAAATAGTATTTTTTCTTCAATCGTTGTAGGGGGGTTATCGCCTCTAAATCTATGTTTTTCTATACAGCTTGAAACTTTATCTGCAAAATCTTCACTATAATTATTATCTATTAGAAATTTTTTAGCTATTTTAGCTCCTTTTTTAGCATGGTTTATATTTTTGTTTTTTGATTGGGCCTTTCTGCCTATGTCATGAAGCAAGCTAGCAGCAATCAAAACATCCATATCCACATCTTTTTCATATTGAGCTATTTCTAAAGCTAAATAAAGCACTCTGTATATATGTTCAAGATCATGGGCTTGATCTGAATTGTGTTTTTTCATAAATTTTTCAAGACGTTTAAATTCTTTTTTATTCATCTAGTACCCCACCTATTTTTAAAGAAATTAGTGATAAAATTAAATCTCATTTTAATTGAATTAGTGTTATTTGCGCTCAAAGCTAAATTAAGCAAATATTCCTGACAATTTAGTATTTCCTCTGAGTTGATTTCTTTTTTTATGTACTCTCCAGTACTTGCCATCAGTCTTGATTTTTTATTGTCTTTGAGATTTAATTCTAAGAATTTTTCGATACTATCTCTAATGCTTTCATCATAAATTGGCACAGCTACTTCAACTCTTCTATTTAAATTTCTAGTCATTAAATCTGCTGAAGAAATATAAATACTTCTATTTTCGGATTCTCCAAACAAATAAACTCTAGAATGTTCTAAAAATCTACCTACTATATTTGTTATAGTGATATTTTCAGTTTTTCCCTCTATGCCTGGCAATATACAGCATATACCTCTGATTATTAAGTCTATTTTAACTCCGGCACAAGATGCTTCCATCAATTTATCTATTAGATCTCTTTCGGTTATTGAATTAGCTTTGATGATGATTCTTGCAGATTTGTCTGATTTTGCATTTTCAATTTGTCTATCGATTTCTTCAATTAACATGGTTTTTAGTGAATAAGGAGCTATTGCTAAATGTTTGTAAGTCCCATTTAAGTTGCTTATTGCCATATTTTTGAAGAACTCTAATGCATCTTCACCAATTTCTCTATTTCCTGTAATCAAAGAGAGATCAGAGTACAACCTTGCAGTTTTTTCATTGTAGTTTCCTGTGCCAATTTGGGTAATATAGTTTATTTTATCTTTTTCCATATAAGTTATTAGACAAATTTTTGAATGCACTTTATAGTCTTCTATTCCATAGATGACTTTGCAACCAGATTCATCCAATCTCTCCGCCCATTCTATGTTGTTTTGCTCATCAAACCTCGCCCTTAATTCTATAAGCACGGTTACATCTTTTCCGTTTTCTGCTGCTTGACATAAGTATTCCACGACTTTTGATTTATTTGCTAGCCTATATAATGAAATCTTTATAGACTTAACTTTTTTAGAAACAGCGGCTTCTTTTAATAAATCTATTAGGGCTTTTATATCTTGATATGGGTAATACATCATTACATCTTTCTTTTGTATCTGAGGGATCAGACTCTTATTAGGATTTAAGCTCGAAGGATAAGCTGGTTCAAACTTCTGATAAACTAGTTTATTTCTCAACTGAGGATTTAACTTATCTTCAATTAGAGCTACATAGTCTAGCATTATTGGGGTTGATGTATTAAAAACTTGATTTTGAGATAAATTTAATTTTAGAAGTAGATAATTTTTCAGTTCTTTTTCAAGATCTTCATATATTTCTAAGCGTACAGGAGCAAGTCTAGATCGTTTTTTTAAAATCTGTTTCATATGAAGCTTAAAATCTTGTTCATCAAAGTCAAAGGCTTCATCTTTAGGGTTTATATCTGCATTTCTTGTAACTGAAATTATTGACTTTGAGGAAACTTTATAATAATTAAAAACTGAATTAAAAAAGTGAAGTACTACTTTTTCAATTAAAATATATCTTAATTTTTCACTATCTAGGTACAATAATCTGGGAATCGATTTTGGGATTTCTATGAAGCCTATTAAATTTGTCTTACCCTTTGAAACCAAAGTACCTACTATATATAAACTTTTATTCCATAGGTGTGGAAAGGGATGATGAGAGTCTATTATTTGAGGCGAAAGCAGTGGCATGATATTTTTCTTAAAGTAATTTTGAACATATTCATACTCTAATTCTGTAAGTTCATTTATATCTAAATTGTAAATATCATATTGTCTGAGCAAATTTTCAACCTTAAAAAATATTTCATCCTTCTTTTTATATAATGGCTTCACAGTTTCAAAAACTTTATCAAGTTGTTCTTGGGGAGTTAAACCAGTTTTATTGTCTATTGGCGGATTTTTAAGCCTAGACAGATCCAAAAGGCTACCTACCCTAATCATAAAAAATTCGTCTAAGTTGCTGGAAAAAATGGATATAAATTTAAGTCTTTCAAATATAGGAACTGTTTCATCGACTGCCTCATCTAGAACTCTTTCATTAAATCTAAGCCAAGACAATTCTCTATTTTGAGTATAACTTGTATCGTATTGAAATTTATCATCTGCCATGTAACCCTACTCCTTTAAGACTTTTTCGAATAAATATCCTTCCCTTACTCCATAATCACTTACGATAATTTCTTCTGAGCCTGATTTTTTAACGAGTTCATTAAGTATGATCATTCCAGGGATAATAGTATGAACTCTATCAGGAGTTATTTGTAAAATTGTGTCTACTGCTTCTTTTGAACCCTTACTTAAAAATTTAACTATATGCTTCAAATTCTTAGCAGGTATAGTATTGTTATCAGATTTAAGATCAAATATATAGTTGTGCAATTTTCTGGTGGCTCTGATACTTCCTCCCACACCACATAATACCTTATAATTTTCTTCTTGTAACTCGGTAAGTCCACTTAGTTCTCTTTCCAAATGGTTTTTTATATCTTTAATTTCTTTCTTATCTGGCAATATTCCTTTCACATACATCTTGTAGCTATTTAATGAGCCAAGAGGAAAGCTTATTGCATTAATTATTTTTTGATTTTTAAAGGTTACTACTTCTGTACTTCCACCACCAATATCAACCAAAATACCCTCTTTCAAATCGAAGAGTTTAGTAGCGCCTATGAAGTCTAATTTTGCCTCTTGTTCACCAGATATGACATCAATATCTAATCCTGTTGCATTCTCTATCTCTGATACTGCTGATTCACTATTGTAAACATTTCTAAGTGCTGCTGTTGCAAATACATACATCTTGTCTACTTCAAAGTGATTAACTATTTCTATGAAACTTTTTAGTGAATCTATTGCTTTTTTTATTCCTTTTTTTGACATAATTCCATTTTCTACATATCCAGCTAGACCTGCTTGCTGTTTTGACGTGAACAATAAATCGATATCATTGTTATAACATTTATATATATTCATTCTCATTGTATTGGAACCAATGTCTACTAATGCATAAATCATATTTTTTCCTCCTAATTTTATTCATGGGATTATAAAGTATCTACCATTTCTTTCATATTTATATAATAACTTTTAGCTTCATTTAATTCTCCGTATAAATAACCTTCAAACAATCCCCTTTGATAGCTTTTATGGTAAGTGTTAAAAACATCAGGATAAGCTGATAAAATATTAAGAACTGAATGTTTATCTAATATGATACCTAGAGAATCAGAAATATCATTAACTATATTTTCGGGTAAAAATGAGAAATCTTTAAGAGAAGATGTTAAATATTTTAGTGCGTATTTTAACTTCTTAAGATTTATCCTTAAATCATGAACATTTTCAAAATTATTATAGTCAAGTTCTTTTATTTCAAGCAATATTTTCTGGGAAATGTTTCTCATTCTTTTTTTTGAGAAGGACTTTAAATCATCATACGAATCTATCTGCTTAGTCAATGAATATAGTAGAGATTTTTTGCCTTCAAGTTCTTCTATAGGGACTAGATTTCTTTTTAAATCAGAGGCAATAGCTTCTTCAATGCTGATTAATATCTCAGAAAATTCGTTGGGGTATGGTATATCTTTTTTTACACAATAATCATAATAAATCTCTTTTGCAATTTGAATATCTCTTAAATTTGAAAATTGGGCACTAATCTTTTTTAAGAACTCATTTAATTTGTTATACTTTTTCTTTTTAAGAAGAGGTTTATAAAAATAGAGTAATGACCTAATTTCTCTTATGTTTACTCTAAATTTATGTATAAATTCTACGTCATATAGCATATTTTCGATATCTTCATAAGCTTCTAACATATTATTATATTTCGCCTTCAACAATTTTGAAGTTTTCATAACTAACACCTCCAAATATACTATATAGATACCTTTTTTTACATATATAAAACACTAATCGTAATAACTCTATATTGTTTATATTATAATATTTTTATGTAAAATATTCGTAAAATAAAGGAAAAAATTGAAAATATTCATCAATAAATTGTTAAAAAATAAACAAAAAAGAAATATTTAAATAATTTATTAATAAAATATGATGGCTTGCTATTACTTAGTTTGATTTAGGGATATCATTTTATTTGATATTGTCTACTGTACTTTTATTAACTATATGTTATAATTTTCTTATAAACAGTTTAGCCTGCTAATTAAACAGATTTATGGATTTTTTATAACATAAAAAAGAATAATTAGCATGATAAAAATTTAACAAATAATCATTATAAATATTAAATAATTGGGAGGGGAGCTTAATGAAAAGAAAAGTAGCCATTTTGTTAGTTTTCATACTAATGGCATCGGTAATTTTTGGTGGCTGTAGCAGTTCGACGACTCAAAATGGGGATAATTCAGAGAAGACAAAAGTTGCTTTAGTCATCGCAGGAGGGCTTGGCGATAGGTCATTTTACGACTCTGCACATGAGGGTGTGGAAAGAGCTAAAAATGAATTAGGTATTGAGTATAAGACATATGAATGTAGAAACGATGCTTCTCTGTTTAATGATCAGCTAGTTCAAGCATCTCAATATGCATCGATTGTCGCAGTAGTTGGATATGAGTTTTACGATGTTGTTCAAGAGATAGCTAAGGAATTCCCTGATGTGTATTACATATATGTAGATAACGAGATAGAGGGAATAGACAATCTAATTACTATAAGCTATGCAGAGAATGAAGGATCGTTTTTAGCAGGGGCTTTAGCTGCAATGCTCACAAATACAAACATAATTGGTATGGTTGGCGGAATGGATTTACCTGTCATAAGAAACTTCCAAGTAGGATATGAAGCTGGAGCTAAATATATAAATAAAGATATAAAAGTTGAGACAATTTTTGCTGAAGATTTTGAAGATCCTGCTAAAGGAAAAGAGTGTGCTACTGCACTTTATTCAAGAGGTGCTGATATTATTTTCCAAGTAGCAGGAAAAACTGGAGAAGGAGTTTTTGAAGCTGCAAAAGAACAAGGGAAATTTGCAATTGGTGTTGATACTGACCAAAGATATATAAATCCTGATGTTATAGTTGCAAGTATGGTAAAAAAAGTCGGACAATCCATCTATGACACTATAATAAAGATACAAAACGATGAGATTGAAAAAGGTAAAGTTATTTTCTATGGGTTAAAAGAAGATGGGGTTGGATTGGCCTATGGAACTGATGATATGAAACAATTTGTCACTGATGATATGAAAGACAAACTTGATGAAATAAAAGAATTGATTATAAATGGGGAAATAGAAGTACCTACTGCGAAATAGATAAAATGGAGAAGTTTTTAACTTCTCCATTTTAACAACTTTCAATAATAGAGGTGAGCTATGTGGATTTTAAACTAATTGAGTTAAAGAATATCTCAAAGCAGTTTCCAGGTGTATTAGCAAATTCAAATGTGAATTTAACCATAAACAAAGGTGAAATACATGCGATAATCGGAGAAAATGGTGCAGGAAAGACCACATTGATGAATATTTTATATGGGTTATATGAACCAACACATGGAGAAATTTTCATAAAAGGACAAAAAGTAACTATTAAGAATCCTCTTGATGCTATTAAAAATGGGATAGGAATGGTACATCAGCATTTTATGCTCCTTCCTTCACTAAGTGTTGCTGAAAATGTAGTTTTAGGCAGTGAGCCTAAGAAAAAGAAATTTTTTATGGATTATGATAAAGCAGTAGAGATAACAAATGATTTAGCTAAAAAATATGGATTTAAGGTTGACCCTTATGAAAAAATAGAAACTGTATCTGTTGGAGTGCAACAGAGGGTAGAGATTTTAAAAGTGCTATATAGAGGTGCGGATATTTTGATATTAGATGAGCCAACTGCAGTTTTGACACCTCAAGAGATTGATGAATTATTCAATGTGATTAAAAAATTAGTTAGTGAAATGAATAAAACTGTAATCATAATTACTCATAAACTTCAAGAAGTCTTAGCAATTTCAGACAAAGTAAGTGTAATGCGTCAAGGCAAACTCGTAGGGACTATACCAACCAATGAAGCGAATGAGGAAATATTAACTGAAATGATGATAGGCAAAGAGGTTATGTTCCATGAAATACATAAAGATAAAGTTACTGGGGAAAAAGTTCTTGAAGTAAAAAACTTAAAAGCAAAAAATGATAGAGGATTGATGGCACTTAAGGGAGTATCTTTTTATTTAAAAGCTGGAGAAGTTTTAGGTATAGCAGGTGTAGAGGGAAATGGTCAATCTGAGTTGGCAGAGGTTCTAACAGGACTTAGAGATATAGAAAGCGGAGAATATTTAATAAATGGTGAGAAAATAACAAAAATAAATCCATCAAAAATAAGAGGGTTAGGAATTTCGCATGTGCCAGAAGATAGACTAAAAATGGGATTGTCTAAAGAGGCTAGCTTATGGGAAAATTTATTGATGGGACTTGAGCATAAAGAGCCATATGCTATAAAGAAAATTCATCTTAATAAGAAAAAAATATTTGAGAGAACTGATAATTTGATTAAAGAATACGATATTAAAGCAATAGATAGACAAATGCCTGTAAAAAAACTCTCAGGTGGGAATATGCAAAAGGTAGTCATAGCCAGGGAATTTTCTTTCAATTCACCTATTCTAATAATAGCACAGCCTACCAGAGGAGTAGATGTAGGTGCAATCGAATTTATACACAATCAAATTATAAAGAAAAGAAATGAAGGAGCTGGAATTGTACTGATTTCAGCAGAGCTTGATGAGATAATGAGGCTTTCTGACAGGATAATCACTATATACGAGGGAAACATAACAGCAGAATTTAAAAATGGTGAAGTTATAAAGCAGCAATTAGGGCTATACATGACGGGTAAACAAAAAAAGGACCAAGGGAGTGGAGGTAATTGAGTAAGATATTTAAGAAAATAAACTTAAGTTACATACTTTCTTTAACACTTTCAATTTTAGCTGCTTTAATAATTGGGGCTTTTGTAATGATCTTAAATGGGAAAAATCCACTAATCGGATATAGTGCTCTTTTTAGTGGAGCTTTTGGATCTAAGTATAATCTTGCTACTACATTTGCAAAGACAGTCCCTCTTATATTAACTGGGTTAGGAACAGCGATATCATTTCGTAGTGGAATTTACAACATAGGAGGAGAAGGACAACTTTACTTAGGGGCTTTTGCAGCAGCATATATAGGAATAACATTTACATCTTTACCTCCATTAATTGGAATACCTTTAGCAATATTTTCTGGTGCTTTAGTTGGGGGGGTGTATGCTTTTTTACCTGGATTATTAAGAGTTAAATACAAAATAAATGAGGTAATAACTACAATCATGCTTAATACGGTAGCTATGCTATTTACCTCTTTTCTAGTAAATTATCCATTTGCTACCACTCAAGGAAAGATAAATGGCACAGAGATAATCGCTCAAAGCTACCAATTAAGAAGATTGGTAAGATTATCCACATTAAATAACAGTATATTCTTTATGTTTTTTATTGCAATAATCATTTATTATTTGATGGAGAAAACATCACTTGGATATGATTTCAAGATGGTAGGACAAAACAGTTTATTTGCAAGGTATGGAGGGATAAATGATAAAAGAAAGATGCTTTTAGCCATGGTTATATCAGGAGCTTTATGTGGTATGGCTGGAGTGTTCGAAGTACTAGGAGTACATTATAGATTTTTGCAAAGTATTTCTCCAGGATATGCATGGGATGGTATGTTAGCATCGCTTATGGCTAAAAACAATCCCATAGGTGTAATTTTAATGGCTATATTTTTAGGAGCACTAAAAACAGGCTCTGTATCAATGGAAAATGCAACATCAATACCTTCAGAATTAGTATTGGTAATTCAAGCAATCATTGTTTTATTCATTGCAGGTGAAGCTGGTTTTAAAGATAAATTTATTCAGTTTAACATAAAGAGAAAATCAAAGAAAGCTGGTGAGACAAATGCTTAGTGATATTTTCAATTTAACTCTCATACAGCACACCATAAGAACTGCAACACCTATCATATTAGCAGCTTTAGGAGGACTATTAACTCAACATACGGGAATGCTAAATATAGGGATGGAAGGCATGATTTTATTAGGAGCGTTCTTTGGAATACTTGGGAGTTTTTTCTTTGGATCATCTTTAGCAGGGGTTATTTTAGCAAGCTTAGTTGGGGTAATTATCGGGCTGATATTTGCTATTTTTGTGGTTGAGTTAAAGTCTGATGAGTTCATAGTCGGTATAGCAATCAATATGTTTGCTAGTGGACTTACTGTGTTTTTGCTTAGAAGCATTTTTGGAGTTAAAGGGGCTTTTTCTTCTCCAGATATAGTACCACTACCACGTTTGAATTTTTCCTTTATAGAAAATATATATTTTTTAGATAAAATATTTAACAATCATTCAGTATTTGTATATATAAGTTGGATTTTAGTATTATTAATATATGTATACCTATATAAGACACCTCGTGGAATATGGCTTAGAGCAGCTGGGGAATACCCTGAAGCTCTTGAAACTGCTGGAGTAAGCGCAAAGAAAATGAAATATAAATCTTCTATTTATTGTGGTATTTTGTGTGGGTTCGCAGGGGCGCATCTTTCATTAGGTTATCTTACACTTTTCTCTGAGAATATGAGCGCAAATAGAGGATTTATTGCAGTTGCAGCAATAATATTTGGAAAAGCAAACCCCATAATGACTTTCTTTGCAGCTCTTATGTTCGGATTTTTCGACGCTTTAGGGATAAGACTACAAGTCGTAGGCATACCATCTCAATTTACTCAAATGATTCCATACATTGCAACTATCATAGCATTGTTTATGGTCACCAATAGACAACTTCAAAAATACAAGAAAAATAAGGGAGAGAAAGAGCTTGCTTAGAAAAAAATATGATTGTTTAGTCATTGGTGGAGGAATAGCAGGAATATATTGCTCGAAGATCCTTGCAAAATCTGGGAAAAGGGTAGCTATCATAGAAAAAGAAAAGCTGGGAGGAACAGCTTTAAGATGGGGAGCTTTACCTGTAAAAGTAGCTTTAGATTATTTTAAACATAACAATAGAGATGAATTTCTATCATATTATAGAGATTGTTTAAATATGATAGAAAAAAAGATTGACTTAGAAATCAAAAAATCGAATGTAGATTTATATTATGGAGAAGGTGAATTCATTGATGAAAATACATTTTTAGTAGGAGAGTATTTAATAAAAGCTTCTCATATTGTCATAGCGACCGGAACTAGTCCCAAAAGTACAAAAGAATTTATAATAGACGAGGAAAAAGTAATAACATATAAAGAAGCAGCTAATTTCAATAACTCAAGGGAGAAAATCATTATAATGGGAGCAAATGTAGAAGGTGTTGAATTAGCTTATGTGTTGTCAAAACTGAATAAAGAAGTAGTATTAGTCGAAAGAGAAAACCAAATTTTGCCAGATGATGATATGGATTTAACATATCCTATTGAAAGAAATTTGCTAGAAAATAATGTAATAATTAAGAAGAACTGTGAAATCATAAAAGCCGATATCAAAGAAAATTTTGTAGAGGTAATATTAAAAGATGGAAACACTTTAATAGCAGATAAACTGTTAGTTACAATGATGAATAAACCCAATATTCCTAAAGGATTAGAGAAGTTAAATATATATTATGATGAATTTGGAATCAGTGTAGATGATAATTTTAGAACTACTCAAGAAAATATATTTGCTATTGGGGATGTAAATGGGAAGCTGGGTATGGCCCATATAGCTATAAATCAAGCTATACAGGTTGCTGAATATATTCTTTATAATAGAGAGATAAAACTTGATTATGATAATTTACCAAGAGCTGTGTTCACATCTCCAGAAATAGCAGGTGTAGGTGTAAATGAATCACAAATAAAAGAAGCTAGGTATAAAATTGGGAAATGTAAGTTTAAAGATACCTGGAGAGGAATTTCTAGATTTGACATAGAAGGATTTGTGAAAGTGATAACTGATTTAGACGAAAATATCTTAGGTATATGGATGGTAGGCGAAAATGTATCTGAATACATAGGGCTATTAGATATATTGCTAAAAAAGAGAGTAAATGTAGTTGATATAAAGAGAGGCTTAACAATTCACCCTACTCTAAATGAAGCTATCTTGGAAGCTGTTTTAAATTTAGAAGAAGTAAAACAATAGTACATTTTTTTGAACTTGAAATTGATTATCAAATATAATAACATTAAGTTTGACGAAAGGAGAGATAAGATGAAATATAAGCATATTGTATTTGATGTGGATGGAACACTTATAGACAGTGAATATTCAATATTAGCTGCATTAGCAGATACTTTAAAAGAAATTAATGGCAAGGATTATACAATAGATGAACTTAGATATGTATTGGGTATCCCAGGAGCCGTGACTTTGAAACAATTTGGAGTCAAAGATATTGAATATGGGCTTGATTTGTGGCTAAAAAACATGGGAAAATATACACATACTATAAAAGTTTTCGATGAAATAGTTGAATTATTAGAGTCATTGACTTCAAAAGGATATAAGCTAGGTATTGTTACATCTAAACTAAGAGATGAGTTTGAACATGATTTTAAAAGATTCGATTTAAAAAAATACTTTACAACCATTGTGTGTGCAGATGATACCGAGCTTCACAAACCAAATCCTGAACCATTGCTAAAGTATATGGAATTAAATGAGCTTAACAATAAAGATCTAATCTACATCGGGGATACAGAATATGATTATGAATGTGCAAAAGGGGCGAATGTAGACTTTGCACTAGCGCTCTGGACAGAAAATTCACATGATGAGTTAGATGCAGAGATTAGGTTATACAAACCTCTAGACATAATCAAGTATGTATAAGATAGAGCAAATTAAGTGTTAACTTAATTTGCTCTTCTTTAATTTCTGCAGGTATTGTTGTTATAAAATATGCATATAAAGAAAATAAAAAAAGCAGCGAATGAAAAAGGTATAGAAGCAGAAATAAGAGCTGTAGCAGAGAAAATTTAAAAAATATGCTGATAAAACAGATGCCTTATTACTGGGGCACAAAGTTGGGTATATGATTAGTGAATTCATACAAAAATATGAAAAAAATTTAGCAGTAAACGTTATAACATAGATTATGTAATGATTAAGGATAAAAGCATTAGATATAACACTGATTTAATGTATTCGATGTTTGTAGCAATCTGGTAATATGTCAAGAGATATTTTTTAAAAGGAACAAAAGAAAAAATTAAAAAAGCGTAACTTTAACAGAACCTACTATTTCAAAAAAAAAAAAAAAAATAGGCTTGTGATTGAAAATATTTTATTGAATCTCTGAGACTGTGAAATAGTTTGTGTATGAAAATCCTCCAGGTTAAGGTAAAATAAAAATAACTTAACTAGGAGGATTTTGTTATGGGAAGAAAAAGGCCAGAAAGAAAGAATGCTATGTTAATCAAAGCAATACTAGAATCTTATCAGCCAGAAACGGCACAAGATGTACAGGAGGCTCTAAAAGATTTAACAGCAGATCTGATGGAGGAAATGTTAATGGCTGAATTAGATGACCATTTGGACTATGAATATGGTGAAAAACCACTTAGTTTAAATACAAGAAATGGTTATAGCACAAAGACAGTAAAAGGTACTAATGGAGAAATGGAAATCAATGTACCACGAGACAGAGATGGAAGTTTTGAACCACAGGTAGTAAAAAAGTATGAAAAAGACATCTCAAATATTGAAAATCAGATAATATCAATGTATGGAAGAGGCATGACCACAAGAGATATATCTGCTCATATTCAAGAAATTTATGGATTTGGGCTTTCGAAGTCAACAGTATCAAGGATAACAAATAAAATACTTCCAACAATTGAAGAATGGCGACAAAGGCCACTAGAGAAAGTATATTCTTTTGTTTTTATGGATGCTATTCATTACAACGTAAGGGATAATGGAGCAGTAGTAAAAAAGGCTGTATACATCGTTTTAGCATATACAATGGATGGCTTAAAAGAAGTCCTAGGTATGTATGTTGGTGAAAATGAGAGTTCAAAATATTGGTTAATGGTATTAAATGATCTCAAAAATAGAGGAGTAGAAGATGTGTTGATATTTTCTACAGATAATTTACCCGGGTTTAGCCAAGCTATAACCGCAGTTTATCCAAAAGCAGAGATTCAAAAATGCATAATTCATCAGATTAGAAATTCTACAAGATATGTAAATTACAAGGATATACGTGAATTAATGAAAGACTTAAAGACAGTGTATAAAGCAAACACTGAAGAAACAGCATTAATACAACTAGGGTACTTTGAAGATAAATGGGGCAAAAAATATCCTAGTTGTATAGCAAGTTGGCGGAATAACTGGGCTGAATTATCAACATTTTTTAAATATCCACCAGAAATTAGAAAGCTGATGTATACAACAAATACCATAGAAAATTTTAATAGCAACTAAGAAAAGTAACAAAGGATAAGACAATATTTCCTACAGATTTTTCTTTAGAAAAGAGCCTTTATTTAGCAATGGTAAATGCCACATCTAAGTGGACATCAAGGATGAGGGGTTGGGATCAAATACTAGCTCAATTAAATATATTCTTTGAAGATATCTTAAATAAATAGCCTAAAAAAGAAATAAGATGTGGATTTGATGGATAATTGCTATGCAATTAACCACAAGCTCCACATCTACTGCTACTACTAATTTAGTATATTTCATTAAAAAGCTAAAGAACTTGACAGCTTAGCTTTGCTATGTAAAAATATACTAAACGTAATAAATAAATTTTTGATTTTTACGAAATCTAATCAACTTAATTTTAATCTAAAAATAGTTTTAAATTTAGTCAAATTCCTTAATCTGGAATGATGAAACACAAACTATTTCACACTACCCAGGAAAAAAACATGACATAGCGCTGGATAAGCTTAGTGTCAAGGAATATGAAGACCCTTTTAAGGGGTTAGTAAGTAATACTAATGTTCTTTTAGGCGCTGGCCGGTAACAGAGGCTTATAGCCTCAGAGCAAACCACCCGTTAGACGGGTGGTCATTGCAATTATCATAGAATATTTATATAAATGATTTGATATTACAATTTAGGATATTTTTATATATAATTATGTCAGCGTAATACTATTATACGCAAATATGATTAAGGAGGGAAAAATCAATGGTTAAATTAATTGAAAAATCAACTATTAACGGGGACAAGTGTCCTCAAAGAAGTAGAATTAATTAAAAAATAAGATAGGTTGACCCATAAGTTCATGTAATGCTAATATTTGCAGAGGCGATTATAAAGTGTTTTTCCAATTAAGGGTTAAGATTACTTTTTATAAGACTCGTGTGCTTAGGTATCGCCATACTTATTAAACAAAAACTGGCTTTTGAGTCACCTATCTTATTTTAAAAAATTTTAGATGTTCTATTTTGCAAATTCTATTGTACAGTATTTTTATTATAAATAAAATTTTTGCAAAATAATAAATAATAATTTAAGTTAAAGTATAACTCTTTTTAAATAATTTTATATTATTTTAAGCAACTTAATAATATGTCAAATAAAATGAAAATAATATTAAAAAATGCTAAAAATTTGCATAGTGTAAATGTCAATCCCAAAATGCATGTTTTTTAGAATCTCAAAATGTATGATTGTTAGAATTAATTATTGGTACTTTTTTTAGTTTCTACCAGGTCAAT
>NZ_JBSQIL010000019.1:0-26831 GCF_055108775.1 Soehngenia sp.
TTCTTTACTATACTTCGCTTTTCTTCCCATAAAAAATACCTCCAAGTAGATAATCTAATTTTAATTAATTAGACTGTCTACTTTGGAAGTATCATATCAATACCTTAGAATCCATTTTTTATTTTTGAACTTATTTAAAAAAATTGGGTATATATACTCAAATTTACTAATGGGTGTAAAACATGACAAATCTATTATGGATAAAAAATGATTTAAGATTGGAAGATAATACTGCTTTAATAAAGGCAATAGACGACTCTGTAAAATATGAAGAAAAATTGCTTATAGTTTTTTTAATAGATCCCGATCAGCTTAAACCAGGGCAGATGAGTCATGATTATTTTTTTAAATCCCTCGATTATTTTTATAGAAAACTAAAAAAAATTGGTCTAGATATTTATTTCATGTATGGCGACTTTATTGAAGCATTTAAGAGATTAATTAAAGATTTTCCTGATATTAGAAGAGTATATTATAACAGTGATGAGACAGGATATGGTTATTTTAGAGATAATCAAGTTTATAAAATTTTTAGAAACGCATCAATTGATTGCTTTGGGTTTATGGATAAGCACTTACACCAAGCTAAAGAGATACTTACATCCAATAACACAAATTATAAAGTATTTACTCCATATTATTTAAAATGGAAAGACAGGGCGAAAAATTTAGAGCTTACATTAGATTATAACAAGATTAAATTGGTAAGCTTAGAAGGATTTCAAGAAAAAGATTATTATGCGAAAGAAATATATCTTAATATCATTAAAAATATAAAAAATGATTTTGATGGTTTGATAGGAGAAGAATATGGAAGGGAAAATTTATCGTATTTTGTTAAGGAAAACTTAGTTGACTATGATAAAACTCGGGATTATCCATACTTAAATTCTACTAGTCATATATCATATTATTTGTCTACGGGTCAACTATCAATAAGAACTGTTTATTCACTTGTCAGTAGGACAGATGAGACGAGCGGGAAAAACATTTTTATAAAAGAATTAGCATGGCGTGATTTTTTTAATATGATACATCATTTCAATCCTAATCAGAAAGAAAAAGCATTGAATGAGAATTATAATTCACTAGAATGGGTAAATGATGAAAATCAAATAGAAGCATGGAAGAATGGAAAAACTGGATATCCTATAGTTGATGCAGCAATGAGACAGTTAAATACAGAAGGCTACATTCATAATAGACTTAGGATGATAGTTGCTTCATTTTTGGTTAAAGATCTGCTTGTAGACTGGCGTATAGGAGAAAAATATTTTTCTGATAAATTGATTGATTATGATAACTCTTCAAATATTGGAAATTGGCAATGGGCAGCTTCTGTGGGAACTGATGCTGTGCCTTATTTTAGGATTTTCAATCCTTTATCTCAAAGCATGAAATTTGACAAAGAAGGTATTTACATAAAAAAATATGTGAAAGAACTGGATGATTTACCTTATCCTTATATTCATCAACCATATAAATATAAGGATAAAATAAAGAGTGAATTTGGAATAGAAATAGATAAATTATATCCAAAACCAATTGTTGAACATAGCATACAGAGACAAAAAGCAATAGAAATGTTTAGAAAGCATGGAGGAAATATATGAAGCCTAAAATTTTGATAAGTAGTTGCTTAGGATTTGAAAAATGCAGGTACAATGGAGATGTCATCAATTTTGAACTTTTAGATATGATGAAAGAATATATAGATTTTATACCTATATGCCCAGAAGTTGCTATTGGTTTAACTATTCCTAGAGATAGTCTTAGAATAATAAAAGAGGGTGATGAGTATAGATTAATTCAGCCATCTACTAAGATTGATTTTACAAATGAAATGAAAGCTTATGCTGAAAAAATTTCAAAAGAAACTAAAGATATAGATGGTATTATCTTGAAAGGAAGATCTCCATCCTGTGGGATTAAAGATGTTAAAGTATATTCTGGTTTAGTAAATTCACCAGTTATAGAGAAATCAAAAGGAATATTTGCAAAAGAAATGATAAATAATTTTTATTATTTGCCAATTGAAGAAGAGGGCAGATTATTAAATTTAGAAATTCGTGAACATTTTTTCACTAAACTATATTTGTTATTTAAATATAAAAATGTTAAAAATCAAAATTCAATTAAGGCTTTAAGTGATTTTCACGCAAACAATAAATACCTTTATTTTGCATATGATCAAATGCATAAAAATAAATTGGGACAAATCGTAGCAAACCATGAAAGAAAGCAATTATCTGAAGTATATGACGAGTACTTTCAAGAATTAATCAAACTTTTATCTAAATTACCTTCGAAGAAAAATTATATAAACGCATATTTTCATATATTTGGATATTTCTCTAAAAATATAAAAAGGGAGGAGAGAAAGTTTTTTTTAGATTTAATTGAAAAATTTAAAAAGAACCAAATTGACAAATCTTCGATTGCGAATGTATTAAGAAGCTATGTAATAAAGTTTAATATTGACTATCTTTTAAATCAGAGCATATTTAATCCATTTCCAGAAGGATTGGTAACTCTTAAAGACAGTTCGATCAAGTAGTTTAATTTTATTTAGGGAGATGAGAATTTTGAATAATTTTTATAATAATTTTCTTGAAGTTTTGAGAAAAGAGGATAAAGAAGAGGCTTTTAATTATGCTATGAATTTGATGAAAGAGATAAGCGTAATCGAACTTTATGAAAACATACTTGCACCATCATTAAATAGTGTAGTTGACGAGTTTGGGGACGACTTTAAGGAACTTATTTGGAGAGAGCATGTAAGGAGTGGAATTGTAAAGACTATTGTGGAGAATTCTTACAGTTTTGTGTTAAAAGAAAGAGAAAAGATTGGCATAAAACATGATGAGAATATAATTGTATTATGTCCAAAATTCGAAGAGCATGAAATAGGTGCTAGGATGGTGGCGGATTTTTTTACTATAGTCGGATATAATACCACTCATATAGGAGCTAATACTCCTGAGATTACACTATCCTTAGCTGTAGAACATCTTACACCTAAGTATATATCAATTAGCGTTACTAACTACTACAATTTAATTGAAGCTAAGAGAGCTATTGACAAATTGAGAGAAAAAAATAATTTTAAAGGTAAAATAATATTAGGTGGAAATGCTTTTTCCTCTGACCCAGAAGTATACAAAAGAATTGGAGGAGATTATTTATTATATAATTTCAATGAAATTCTTCAATTAAGCAAGGAGGAAAGCCTATGAGATTAGCCTTTAGTATTGCTTATAGGTTTCTTAAATCAAATAAGGGTCAGACAGCTTTAATCTTGATAGGGATTATAATTGGAGTATCAGTACAAATTTTTATTGGATCTTTGATAGACGGTCTGCAGATATCTTTAGTTGATAAAACTATAGGAAATGCTTCGCAAATTACAATAGTTCCAGCTGGAAAAGACAAGTATTTTGTTGAAGACAAATCCATGTTAGACACTTTAGAAAACAATAATAAATTAACAGCAGTCTCAAAAGTATATGATAATTCAGCATTTATTAAAATAGATGAAGATACTTATCCTATTCTATTAAGAGGAGTAGAATTCGAAGATGCAAATATGATTTATGAATTTAACGAGAAATTAATTGAAGGAGATATTTCACTATCACAAAATGAAGCTTTAATTGGATCGACTCTTGCAACAGATAATGGCTTAAAAACAGGAGATAATATAGAAATACTAACACCTGAAGGAGTAAATGAGACATTAAAAATATCTGGCATATTTGACTTAAAAGTTTCAAACTTAAATAAGACTTGGATTGTTATGCCTATTGATGGAGCTAGAGCTATATTTGGAAATGACAACCAACTAACATCTATAGAAATGCAAGTTAGCGATGTGTTTAAAGCAGATACCATAGCAGAAGAAATTAAGAACAATTTGAATAATTCTTCAGTAGATGTTGTAAATTGGAAAGAAGAAAATGAGGAATTGCTTTCTGGTCTCTCTGGTCAGTCTGCGTCGAGCATTATGATTCAAGTTTTTGTTTTGTTAGCTGTTTTACTTGGTATATCATCAGTCTTAGCCATTTCGGTAGTACAGAAATCCAAACAATTAGGTATACTCAAAGCTATGGGAATAAAAGACAAGCAAGCTAGTTTTATTTTTCTATTTCAAGGGCTTATATTGGGAAGTATAGGAGCTCTAATAGGCAGTGCATTTGGAGTATTTCTAACTTACATTTTCTCAGTGTTTGTAAAAGGGCCTGATGGAATGTCCTTAGTTCCATTTTATCTAGATTACAAATTTGTAGGTATGTCAGCTTTAATTGCTGTAGTTGCATCGACTATTGCTGCACTTATTCCTGCTAGAAACACATCTAAGCTCAATCCAATAGAGGTGATAAAGAATGGCTAAAATATTGAAACTAAAAGATATAAATAAGATATATGGTGATAAGATAAAGACACAAGTTTTATTTGATATAAATATGGATTTTGAAGAAAGCACATTTAATTCAATAATTGGTGAATCAGGGAGTGGGAAATCAACATTGATGAATATAATGGGGACACTCGATAGAGCTACGAGCGGTGATCTAGAAATTAATGGAATCAACATATCAAATATGAATAAAAATGAATTAGCAGTTTTAAGAAATGAATTTATAGGATTTATATTTCAATTTCACTATTTACTACCTGAGTTTACTGTTATGGAGAATATTCTTATACCATACAGAATCAAAAATAAAAATATAACAAAAGAAGCAATATCAAGAGCTGAAGAATTGATGGAGATAGTTGGGATAAGCAAAGTAAAAAATAATAAGGCAACAGATATTTCAGGTGGACAACAGCAAAGAACTGCTATAGCAAGAGCTCTAATAAATCAGCCTAAAATAGTGCTTGGAGATGAACCTACAGGAAACTTAGACTCGAGTACAACTGAGATTGTATATGATTTGTTGAGAGATATAAATCAAAGATACAAGACAACTTTTATAATAATAACTCATGACAAAAGGGTCGCTGAAAAAGCAGATAGAATAATTGAAATTAAAGATGGAAGAATAGAAATGGATATTTCTAGAAAAATATAGAAAAATATGTTGACTTATTTATATGAAGTGATATAATTGTGATATCAAAATAATATAAATAAGGAGATGTATCTTTTTATGGAAGAAAAAATTCTAAAACCAAAGAACGGAATGGTGGCTTTATTTTCAATTATTGCATTACAGATTTTATCAATATTAGCCATGATTTATGGTGGAAATACTGTAGGGAAAAGCACTGTATTAGGAGTAACTCTAATAATTTTGGGGGCCATAGGTTTTATAGCAGGATGCATTCTATATGCTGGGCTAAAGGTTATAAAACCTCAAGAAGCACTGGTTTTGACTTTATTTGGGAAATACACTGGTACAATAAAAGAAGCTGGATTTTTCTTTGTAAATCCATTTTCAACATCAATAAACCCCGCAGCACAAACTAAGCTAGGACAAAGCGGAGATGTGGATGCAGGCAATAAGGGGAAGGCTAATATAACAATTGATGGAAAGACTTATCCTTTGGGGACAAGTAAAAAGCTCTCTCTAAAAGTTATGACTTTAAACAATAGCAAACAAAAGGTTAACGATGCATTGGGAAACCCTGTAGAGATTGGTGTAGCTGTGATGTGGAGAGTCGTAGATACTGCAAAAGCAGTATTCAATGTAGATAACTATAAAGAATATTTATCCCTACAATGCGATAGCGCAGTTAGAAATATAGTTAAGATATATCCATATGACATAGCCAAAGGGATTGACACAACTGGTGATGGAGAGCCAGATGAAGGAAGCTTGAGAGGTTCAACCGCAATAGTTGCGGAAAGAATTCGTCAAGAAATCCAAAGCAGAGTTGAAGATGCAGGAATTGAAATACTTGAAGCTCGCATAACTTATCTAGCATATGCTCCGGAAATAGCGGCAGTAATGCTTCAAAGACAACAAGCAAGTGCTATAATTGATGCAAGGAAGATGATAGTTGATGGAGCAGTTGGCATGGTAGAAATGGCACTTCAGAGATTAAATGAAAATGGCGTAGTAGAATTAGACGAGGAGAGAAAAGCTCAAATGGTATCAAATCTATTAGTAGTTTTATGTGGGAATAAAGATGCTCAACCAATAGTAAATAGTGGGAGTTTGTATTAGAGTGGATGAAGAAAGAAAGAAACAAATACCACTTCGCATATCAAAAAAATTGTATGATGAGATTGCATCGTGGGCTGAAGATGATTTTAGATCTATAAATGGGCAAATTGAGTATCTTTTAAACGAATGTGTAAAGCAAAGGAAAAAAGGCAAATACAAAGACGAAATAAAAGAATAGAGAAATTTCTCTATTCTTTTATTTTATAATAACTACTGGTTTAATTAAGTCCTTTGGTTTTTTATACATTAAATCAAATGCTTTATCTAGGTTTTCAAATCCTTCAAATCTATGAGTAATCAATTTTGATGGATCAAGTCTTTTTGTCATCACCAGGTTAGCTAGTCTTTCAATTCTCATTCTTCCTGCTGGCATAAGGCCTCCAACAATTTTTATGTGGCTCATTCCAACACCCCAATCGAGTCTTGGAATTTCGATATAATCACCACTGCCAAGGTAATTTATGTTTGCTACTATTCCACCGGGTTTAACGACTTTTACTGCAGTCTTGAAGGTATCCGTTCCTCCACCTGCAAGAATTACTTTGTCAACACCTTTGCCATTTGTAAGCTTCATAACTTGATCTTCTATTGGTCCGTCTTTGTAGCTGATTATGTCAGTGGCACCATATTCTTTTGCGACTTTTACGCAATTTGGTCTTGTGCCGACAGCTAATATTCTAGCAGCACCTTTTAATGCTGAGCCAGCAACAGCCATTAAGCCTACAGGTCCAATTCCAACTACGAGTACATCCTCACCAAAACCAATTTCAGCTAGTTCAGCACCATGTAGCCCTGTTGGAACCATATCACTCAACATAGCACCAACTGCTGGATCAAGTCCCTCTGGCAATAGTGCTAAGTTTGCATCTGCATCGTTTACATGGAAATACTCTGCAAAAACTCCATCTTTTATGTTTGAGAACTTCCATCCACCAAGCATACCGCCAGAATGCATAGCATATCCTCTCTGAGCCTCTAAAGAACTCCAGTCAGGTGTTATTGCAGGTACTAATACTTTATCGCCGACTTTGAAATCTTTAACAAGTTCTCCTACTTCAACTATTTCACCTACAGCTTCATGTCCTAAAATCAAATTTTCTCTTTCGCCTAATGCTCCTTCATAAACAGTGTGTATATCTGAAGTACAAGGAGCTAGGGCTATTGGTCTTACGATAGCATCAAGAGGTCCACATACTGGTTTGTCTTTTTCAATCCAACCTACTTCGCCGATTCTTTTCATAGCGAAACCTTTCATAAAAACCCCTCCTATCATAATTGTATTAGATATTACTATCTTTAATTATTATTATAATCAAACAATTCTCACAATTCAACTATTGTCTACAGTGAGATTTATTTCAAAAATTAAACATAAAATTAATAAAATCAATATTAAAATAGATAATAATCAAATATATTAAATATAAAATTAAAAAAATTAATTTATTTGTTGACATTTATTAAATTTGTGATAATATTTAATTAAAGGAAGTGATGCTTTTGGGATATCAAATATTAACTAAATGCCCAGTTTGTAATTCTAAATTAACAGTATCCAAATTGACTTGTAAAAATTGTAATACAGTGATAGAAAACGATTTTGAATTATCAAAGTTTTCTTATCTAAGCAAAGAACAATTAAATTTTGCAGAAATATTCATTAAATGCAGGGGAAATATAAAAGATGTAGAAAAAGAGTTAAAAATCTCATACCCAACTGTAAGAGCAAAAATTGAAGATTTGGTAGCAGCATTAGGATATAAACAAGTAGCGGATAAATCACCTGACACAAAAGAAATAATGGATAAGTTAGAAAGTGGAGAAATAAGTACCGAAGAAGCTATAAAATTAATAAAAAATAATTGAGGAGATGTTTGTTATGAATGAAGAAATTTTAAGAGTTTTGAGAATGGTAGAAGAAGGAAAGATTGAAGCAGAGAAAGCTACTGAGCTAATTGAGGCACTTAGAATCGGAGAAGAAGATTATTCGCAAACAAATCAAGAAGATAAGAAACTAAAAATTAAGGTTAAATCTGGCGAAGGAGATAATGTTAACATAAATATACCTGTAAAATTCATCAACTCTTTGGGTAAAGCAATAAAAAAGATACCTAAAATTGAAGGTATTGAAGGATTGGAAGAAATTGATATGGAAGAAATACTTAATGCAGTTTCTAATGGATTAGAGGGAACTATTGTCGACATAAAGAGTGATGGCGGAGACATTGTAGAAATAGTAGTAGAATAGACGAGTAAGAAGGTGCTTTAAATTGAAAATTTGCATCAAAGATTCTAGTGGAAAGAAAATAATATTGCCAATTCCTTTTAAATTGCTTGTTTTCGGTCTTGATATCACCCCTTATATAATGAATAAAATTTCTCCTAACATGTCAGATGAACAAAGAGAAATAATAGATTGCATAGATTTTAAGATTCTAGCAAAAAATATGAGAGTTTTACAAAATTATAAAGGATTAAAATTAATAGAAGTAACATCTAAAGAAGGGGAAGAGGTTTCGATTATTATATAAATAAGCACTGACAATTGTGAGTGCTTATTTATATAAAAACTTAGCTTTTTCTCTTACATTTAGTTCTTCTATATCAGAGGGTTCATCCATTATTATGTTATGAGGCACAGGTTTTCCGGACTCATCAACATAAACAAACGTTATAAAACCATCAGAAACGAGAGTATCAGAATCATTTATAGTAATTTTCCCATATACTGTTATGCTAGATCTTCCAATTTTAGATACATATGTTTGTATATAAACAACATCACCTTTATTGCTTGGCCTATTAAAAGTAAGACCATGAATATTCACACAAACTATATTTTCAGGGCTCTTAGTTATTTTAGCAGCACAAATAAAACAAGCCTCAACAAACCACTCTGCCATTCTTCCTGCAAATAAAGTACCATGATGATTTAAATCTTCAGATTTAACTAAATGTGCTACATTGATTTTTTCCAAAATAAAACCTCCCATCTTAGTCATATTCATTTTAACATTGATGGGAGGTTATTGCTATAATTTTAATTGATTATATATAATTTACTATTTCATAACGACCTTCTTTATAGATCGCAGGGAAGAATTCTTTTGATTTAATTGCTTCTATAAAATCGACTTCATCCCTTATTTTTCCTTTAAAATAGGTTGCAAATTTTCCTACATTATCTAATATATGTGCATCAGATCCACCTGTAGAAGGAATATTTAGCTCTTTTGCCATAGCAAACCCATAGAGGTTGTGATAACTAAGTGTACTTCCATTAAAAGATTCAATTGCAGAAAGCTTGTTTGAGATGTTTTTTAAAAAGTTACCTAAACCCCTATTGTTATTTCTAAACGGATGAGCACTTATACCTACGCCTTTTTTATAGTCTATATAATCTAATAATTCATCTGCATCTATTTTGCCATCTTCAATATGCAATGTTTCATCAACAAATGCTAATATATCACCTTGCCTAGTTAGTATTTCTGCTCCAGCAATCACAGTAATTCCATATTTTTCTTTATAGAAATTTATTTCATTTCTAATATAGTTGTTATCATGGTTTGTTATACAGACTCCGTCAAGCCCAATTTCTTTGGCTTTTTTTAATATATCATCTAAGGATATATGGCTATCTGAAGAATATTTCATTTCATGGACATGTAAGTCAATTAACATAGTATTACCTCCAATTGATACTATTAGAAATATATCATAAAGATAGCCTCAAAATGCATTCAATATATCAATGAGAAACTTTTGAAATATAAAAAAAATCAATACTTAAACTTGGAAAAAAATATTATTTTGAATATAATTAAAGTACTTAATAGAAAATAATTTGGGGGTAAAAATGGAAAATTCATTTAGATTTTATTCAAACAAAGCATGTGAGTACTTTCCATGCCATAAAGTAGATAACGCTGATGATTTCAATTGCATGTTTTGCTATTGTCCTTTGTACTTATTAGATGAATGTGGAGGAAATTACATAATCAATAGCAAAGTTAAGGACTGCTCTAATTGTTTAATCCCACACAAAGTAGCAGGATATGATTATATAAATAATAAGTTGATAGAAACAGTATATTCAAACAAATGATTTTGTGGAAATAATGAAATGAATTGAATTCTTTTTTAACTGTTTTAACATATATAATGATTAAGAAAACTTCAATAAGTTCTTTCATGGTGTTATAATGGGTGTAATTATTTTAGTTGAGTATAGTTACTTAGTTAATAATTTGATAGGAGCGAAAGAATGAAAAAATTTATTTCAGTTTTTTTACTTATTAGCATTTCTTTATTTGTCTTATCAGGTTGCTCATCAGAGGGAAAGCAAGATACAAAAATTATGATTGCAGCAGCAGCGAGTTTGAAAAATGTATTTGATGAGAAATTAATCCCTGAGTTTGAAAAAGATAACCAAAATATAATTGTTGAAGCAACTTATGACAGTTCTGGAAAACTTCAACAACAGATAAGAGAAGGAGCACCTGTAGATGTATTTATATCAGCAGCAACCAAACAAATGGATGAATTGAATGATGAAGGATACATTCTTGAGGATTCAATAAAAGAGTTGTTGGAAAATAAAATTGTTGTTATAATCCCAAAAGATAGCAATATAGAAATAAATAATTTTGAGGATTTACTCAAAGCAGAAAAAATTGCTATAGGAGATCCTGCAAGCGTTCCAGCAGGTCAATATGCGAAGGAATTACTTACAAATTTAAATCTTTGGGACAAAGTTCAAGATAAATTAAGCTTAGGGACAAATGTTTCTGAAGTGTTAAATTGGGTTAAGGAAAAAAGTGCTGATGTGGGGATAGTTTATTCCACTGATGCTTATTCAACTGATGAAGTAAAGATAGTTTTAGAAGCTGACGAAAATATGGTAAGTAAAGTTATATATCCTGTCGGAATAATAAAAAGTTCTAAAAACATTGAAAATGCTAGAGAATTTATAGAATTTTTACAATCTGAGAAAGCAAATGAAATTTTTGCTGAATACGGCTTTACACCAATAAAATAGGAGAACCAAAATGGAAATTTCCCCGATATTGATATCTTTAAAGACAGCTACTGTAGCTACATTTTTTACATTTATATTTGGAGTCATTGCAGCTAAGCTGGTTTTAGATATTAAAAGCGAAAGGATTAAGGCGGTTTTAGACACAGTATTTACTATCCCACTAGTGCTTCCTCCTACAGTTATTGGGTTTTTATTGCTTTTGATATTTGGAGTAAAAAGACCTGTTGGAAGATTTTTACTTGAATTTATGGGTATTAGAATTATATTTTCATGGCAAGCAACAGTTATAGCAGCGTTTGTGATAGCTTTTCCACTGATGTATAGGACAGCAAAGGGTGCGTTTGAACAAGTTGACGAAAATTTAATTTTGGCAGCTAGAACTCTTGGCATGTCAGAAATGAAAATATTTTTTAAGATTCTTCTGCCCTTAGCATCCCCAGGTGTTTTAGGAGGAGTGATTCTTTCATTTGCAAGGGCATTAGGAGAATTTGGTGCAACTGCAATGATTGCAGGTAATATTGAAAATAAAACTCGCACACTTCCACTTGCAATTTATTCAGAAGTGGCGGCGGGCAATATGAACCAAGCAGCATATTATGTGATAGTGGTTTTAGCAATATCATTTGTAGTTATATTGCTGATGAATTATTTTTCAAGAAAACAAATAGCAAAGGGCAATTAAAAATGGGATTAGAAGTTGATATAAGAAAAAAAGTAAAAGGATTTTCACTTGATGTTAGTTTTAAAAATCAAGGATTGCATTTAGGCATTTTTGGAGCATCTGGAAGTGGAAAGAGCATGACACTAAAGTGCATTGCAGGAATAATTGATCCTGATGAGGGAAAAATTGTTCTTAATGACAAGGTTTTATTTGATTCAGAGAGAAATATAAACATAAAACCTCAAAAGCGAAATATTGGCTATCTATTCCAAAATTATGCATTATTTCCACATTTAACTGTAGAAGATAATATAACGATATCTTTAAATGGGAAAAAAGAAGATATAAAACCTAAATTGGAAGAGATGATCAAGCTTTTCAAATTAGAAGGATTAGAAAGGAAATACCCAAAGCAACTTTCTGGAGGTCAACAGCAAAGAGTGGCTCTAGCAAGAGCGATAATTAAAAATCCAGATATTTTAGTTTTAGATGAACCATTTTCTGCACTTGATTCTCACTTGAAAGAAAGCCTGGAAGTAGAGTTATTTGAACTATTAAAAACATATAATAAAGAAGTAGTGTTAGTGACTCACAATAGAGAAGAGGTATACAAGTTTTGTGATTATATGGTTTTCTTAGATGAAGGAAAATCAATAATCAATGAGAACACTAAAGAGATATTCAATAGTCCAAAGTATTATAGTGTATCAAAATTACTGGGTTACAACAATATTTCCGAAATTCAGTATTTAACAAACAACACTCTGAAAGCTACTAAATGGGGGATTTCATATAAAATAGAAACTAAACTAAACGATGAATTCTCATTTATTGCCCTAAGAGACAATGCGCTAATATTAAACAATGTTCCAATTTCACATGGAGAAATAGTTATAGAAGTAGCAGTATTAGATGTAATAGAATCTATAAATCATTATGACTTGTTAGTAAAAAATGCGTCTTTTATTCAAGGCGATTCTATATCTTTAAAAGTTGACAAAAATACTATTGAAAATATAAATTTCAAAGAAAACCTATTTTTACATATAGCTAATGAAGCTATAGTATACTTAAAATAAATAATTGATGTGAATGATATTTGGGGTGATATTTTGAATGAAGTAATGAAATTAATAAAGGAAAGAAAATCAGTAAGGTTGTTTGAGGATATGCTCATTTCAGAGGAAATTAAATCCGAGATTATAAATGCAGCTTTTGAGGCGCCAACTGCTGGTAATATGATGTTTTATTCTATTTTAGATATTACAGATCAAGAATTAAAAGAAAGGCTTTCAAAACTTTGTGATAATCAACCATTCATAGCAAAAGCTCCCATGGTTTTAGTGTTTATTGCAGACTATCAGAAATGGTACGACATATATAAATACAATGAAATTGACGCAAGGACTCCTCAAGAAGGAGATTTAATGCTAGCCATTCAAGATGCAGTAATAGCTGCACAAAACACTGTTTTAGCAGCACAATCTTTTGGAATTGGTTCTTGCTATATTGGGGATATATTGGAAAATTGTGAAGAAGTTACTAAACTATTAGATTTGCCGAAATATGCTTTGCCTATTAGTATGTTAGTTTATGGGTACCCAACTAAAAGGCAGATTGACAGAAAAAAACCTCAAAGATTTGAGAAAGAGTATGTGGTATTTGAGAATAAATACAAAAAATTAGGTAAAGATGAATCAATGCAAATGTTAAGAATGAGGAATGAAAAAGAGAATTTATCTAAAGATGAAGTTGAATCAATCAATGCATTGTATAAAAGAAAATATGATTCGGATTTTGCTAAAGAGATGAATAGATCAGTTAAAATTTATTTAGATAATTTTAGAGGATAAAACGGAGGTGTAATATGGATTTAATAGAAAATCTTAAAGCGATGAATGAGGTATTGTGGGTCAATCCTGATTATGAACCTTTTGAGAAAATATATCCTCATTTAGAAATCAAAAAAGAAGATGTCATAGAGGCCAAAGAAAGATTTGAGAGATTCGAGCCTTTTATTAAAAAAGCATTCAACCTTGATAGCGGGATTATTGAATCTAAGATAGATGAGATTGATGCCTATAAGAGATGGTATGAAAATGAAATAGGGGAAAAGATACAAGGGAAAATTCTTCTAAAGAGAGATGATTTACTGCCTATCGCAGGTTCGATAAAGGGTAGAGGAGGAGTGTATGAGGTTCTAAAAATAGCAGAGAATTTAGCAATACAACAAGGAATTTTAAATAGAGAAGATGATTATTCTATCCTATTAGAAGAAAGATTTAAAGATTTTTTTAATCAGTTCACTATTCAAGTAGGAAGTACTGGAAATTTAGGTTTAAGCATTGGAATGATAAGTTCTAGATTGGGATTTAGTGTAATAGTACATATGTCAAAAGATGCTAAACAATGGAAGAAAGACATGCTAAGAGCAAATGGCGTAAAGGTAATTGAATATGAAGATGATTATTCAAAAGCTGTAGAAATGGGAAGAATGGAATCGGAAAAAGATCCCAACAGTTTCTTTATAGACGATGAAAATTCAAAGGATTTGTTCTTAGGATATGCAGTCGGGGGATTGAATGTCAAAGAACAATTAGAAGAAATGGGGATTGAGCCTGATGAAACACATCCACTTGTCGTTTTCTTACCCTGTGGGGTTGGAGGAGGTCCTGGGGGTGTATTGTATGGACTAAAGCTAGCGTATAAGGATTTAGTTCATTGCTATTTTGCAGAGCCAACCCATTCTCCAAGCATGCTCTTAGGGTTAGCTACAAAAAAGCACAATGAAATATCTGTATTTGACATTGGCCTTGACAACAGGACTTGTGCAGATGGACTTGCAGTAGGCAGACCTTCTGGTTTTGTTGGTAAGTTTATAGAAAACATGATACATGGGTGTTTTACCGTAAGCGATGAAAAATTATTCTATTACTTAAAAGGGTTATATAGTTCAGAGAATATATTTATAGAACCATCATCATTAGCAGGGTTTAATGGCATATCATTTACAAAGGATATATACAGTGGAAAATCTCCGTATTATATGATGTGGGCAACAGGAGGTAGTCTTGTTCCTGAAATTGAGAGAGTAAAATTATTAAAGTAAGTATTTGAAAACTTATTTTATTTAGACTAAAAATATTTTATAATAACAAATTTTTGAAAGAGGGTGAATTTATGCCATTTATTCAGTTTGACGGAGGACAAATGACAAGAGAACAAAAGATGGAGTTAGCAAAAAAACTTACAGAGGTATCTCATGAAGTATTGGGAATTCCGGTTGAAGCTTTTTCGGTGATTATAAGAGAAAATAGTATGGACAACATAGCAACTGGAGGGAAGTTACTTTCTGAAAGGCATAAAAAATAATTTAGGGATTGATTTTTACATTATTCTATAATATATTATATTTGTAAGGTGTGTTACTGGATTATCAGGCATGAACCTATGTTTATACATATGGTTTATGCCTTTTTACATTTTAAAGGGGAGATGGATTGTGAGGGAAAAGAAATATAAAGTTAATAAAGTATTAAACAACAATGTTATCCTTGCAATCGATGTCGAGAAAATGCAAGAAATTGTACTTGTCGGTAAAGGCATTGGCTTTGCTAAAAAAGCAAATGAGTTGATAACTCTGAGTGACAAAGAGATTGAAAAGTCATTTCTTAATTTTGATGAAAGCACTAAGAAGGAATATCTAAATTTAATCAACGATATAGATGACAGGATAATTTTAATATGCGAAAAAATAATTAATATATCGGAGGCGGCATTTGGCAAATTAAATAATCACATTCATATAGCTTTAACAGATCATATCAGCTTTGCCATGGAAAGAGTAACTTCAGGTTTAGAGTTGTCAAACCCTTTTTTATATGAAATAAAAATGCTTTATCCAAGAGAATTTGAAATAGGAGAATTAGCAATTAAAATGATTAAGTCAGAGCTTGGAGTGGACTTAAAAGAAGTAGAAGCTGGTTTTATAGCTTTGCATATTCACTCTGCAAGGCAGAACAAAAACGTCAGTGAAACAATAAAAAATACAAAACTATTAATGGACTTGATTAGAATAATCGAAACAGAATTGGACATTACAATAGGTACATATGAATTAACTTATACTAGGTTAATAAATCATCTTAGAACTAGCTTAAACAGAATGGAAGAAAATAAAAACATAAAAAACCCTTTATTAAATCATATTAAAGAACAGTTTACACAATCTTTCGATATAGCGTATAAAATAGGAAAGCATATCAGAGATATCAAACATATAGAGGTTTCTGAAGATGAGTTAGGATATTTAGCACTTCATATTGAAAGAATTAAAGAAATAAAAAATATAAATTAAGGGGGAGTTTTCATGAAAAAATATTTTCAAAGGTTAGGAAGTTCTTTGATGCTGCCAGTAGCTGTACTTCCAGCAGCAGCTATACTTTTAGGTATAGGATATGCAATTGATCCTTCTGGTTGGGGTGGAGGAAGCCCAATAGCTGCTTTTTTAATAAAAGCAGGTGATTCAATAATTGGGAATATGAGCATTTTATTTGCTATTGGTGTTGCATTGGGAATGTCAAAAGAGCGAGACGGCTCAGCTGCATTAAGTGGATTAGTTGGATACTTAGTTGTTACGACTCTTTTATCTACAGAATCAGTTGCAATGCTTAAAGGAATCGATGTATCAGAAGTAAATGCTGCATTTTCAAAGATCGAAAATCAATTTGTGGGAATTATCTCAGGATTAATAGCAGCATCAATGTACAACAGATTTAGTCAAGTAAAGCTTCCAGATGCATTAGCATTTTTTAGTGGGAAAAGACTAGTCCCCATAGTTACATCTGCTGTTATGCTACTAGTATCGATGGTATTATTGTTTGTTTGGCCAGTAGTTTATACAGGTTTAGTCAACTTTGGTACAGCTATTAGTGGATTAGGGTTCATAGGAGCAGGTCTTTATGGGTTTTTCAATAGGTTGTTAATTCCAACAGGACTGCATCATGCCTTAAACTCTGTATTTTGGTTTGATGTAGCAGGAATAAATGATATAGTGAATTTCTGGGCTGGTACGGGAACAAAAGGTGTTACTGGAATGTATCAAGCCGGTTTTTTCCCAATAATGATGTTTGGTCTTATTGGTGCTGCAATTGCTATTTATCAAACAGCTAAACCAGAAAGGAAAAAGGAAATAAAATCTCTTATGATGGCAGCGGGTTTTGCATCATTCTTAACAGGAGTTACAGAACCATTAGAATTTTCATTTATGTTTGTAGCACCGATGCTATATTTAGTTCATGCAATATTAACTGGAATATCATTAGCTGTAAGTGCTTTTTTCCAATGGACAGCTGGATTTGGATTTAGTGCAGGGTTAATTGACTTTGTATTAAGTTCGAGACTTCCTTTAGCAAATCAACCATATATGTTATTAGTCCAAGGGCTTGTTTTTGGATTGATATATTATTTTATTTTTAGATTTTTAATAGTAAAATTTGATATCAAAACACCAGGTAGAGAAGCAGAAGCTAGTTCTTATGAGAGTAATTCAATAGCAAAAGAAACTATAGAAGAGAAGAAAGAATCAAATGACAAATTTTTGAAAATAGCAAACGCAATTCATTCTGGGCTAGGTGGGAATGAAAACATTGTAAATATAGAAAATTGTACTACACGACTTAGGATAGAAGTAAAGGACATTGATAAAGTAGACATTGAAAAGATAAAGAAAGCAGATGTTGCAGGAGTCAAAATAACAGGTCCTTATACTCTGCAGATAGTCATTGGACTACAAGTTCAATTTGTATGGGAAGAACTAGAAAAATTAAGAAACCAATGATATTAAAACAAAAAAGGAAGGTCAAAAGATGTTTAATATTTTTAACAAGCAAAAGTCTTTATCTATCTACGCTCCAATGAATGGCAAGTTAATTGACTTAACTGAGGTGGAGGATCCAGTGTTTTCGGAGAAAATGGTCGGAGACGGAGTTGCTATAGAGCCTAACGAAAACATTGTATTATCTCCAGTAAAAGGCAAAATCACTCTATTATTTCCAACAAAACATGCGATAGGCATTGAAACAGAAGAGGGATTGGAAATTTTGATTCACCTAGGCATAGATACAGTAGAGCTAAAGGGAGAAGGATTTAACGCATTTGTAAAAGTAGGTGATAGAGTAAACATTGGTGATAAGCTTTTGGAGATGAACATAGAAATAATTCAAGAAAAAGGGAAATCAACACATACACCTATTTTGATAACCAATATGGACAAAGTAAAAGAATTAAAACTTATGAATAAAGATAGTGTAAAAGCTGGAAAAGATATAATAATGGAAATAATATTAAAGGACTAGTTACTAGTCCTTTAGTTTATTTAAAAGATATTAATGTACATTAAATTTTAAAAACTTCTGCCGATTATACTAATAAGGCTAAGTGTATTTACGATTTTGGAGGGGTTGTGTGCATGTTAAAGAACATCGATTTAAAAGTTTTTAATAAAGACAATCGTAAAGAATTAATATATACATGTAATGAGTTAAAGGATATATTGGAGTTTAAAGACTGGGAGATAATAGTTTTTGATGATGATAATATAATTGGATTTAGCATTACTCAAAACATTGGGAATAAAAGTGATAAATTTCATCTAAACAAAAATAATATATACTGTTTTAATAAAGATAATGAGAACGATAACATAAGGAAATTATTTAAAGAAAAAAAAGTTTTATTTATTGGAAATGATGAAAACGTATCTGAATCAGAGTTATATATTCCATTGTTTATGAATAAGGATAATCATAAAGCACTGATAGGGACATTACATTTAACAGGCGGAGGGATTGCTTTTGATTCACTTATTAAAAATTTAGAAGATGATAAGATATCAATGCTGGTTGAAAAAATTTCTGATAAATATGCGATTCACTATATAAGTTCACTAGAAGAGCAATATTTTAAGAATTTCATTCATCTGATTTTTGAAATAATAAATGAAAAAGATCCCTCTATGCGATCTCATCCATATAATGTAGCATATTTATCAAATCTATTAGGGCAAACTCTTGGTTTTCCTCAAGAAAGGCTAGAAAAATTATATATGGCTGCATTGCTTCATGATGTTGGGAAATTATTCATTGACAGTAAAATTTTAAACAAAAAAGGAATTCTAACAGATGAGGAAAGAAAAGAAATACAAAAACATAGTGAATATGGATACAATATTTTGAAGGATATACTTCAAAAGAATAATTCCATTTCAGGAATTGAAGATATTGTACTTCAACATCATGAAAGATTTGATGGGACTGGATATCCAAATAGAATTAAAGGGAATAATATTTTACTTGAAAGCAGAATAATATTTATAGCTGATGCCGTAGATGCAATGCTGTCGAGAAGAGCTTATAGAGAAGAAAGTTCTATTGATAATGTAATTAGTCAAATAAGAATGAATGCTGGGAAACAATTCGATCCAAAACTATCAAGGCTCATGATAAATATACTCGTGAATAACAAGAGAATGGAAAATATGATATTGGAAGAACCACTGCTTTTGGGTACATTGGTTGTTCCTCAATTAAATGGAGTAAAAAATATTCAAGGAACATTGATTAAGAAAAACATTGGATATGAGTTTAAAATTAATATTAATGACTTAAAGAAGAATGGTGATTCTCTTGTAAAAGCACCTGAGGGTGTATTTTATACTCAAAGCAAGGGAATGGTGTACGAATATGACGTAAAAATAATTAATTGGGAAGATAACAATATATATTTATCTGAAATTTCACCTAAACCATCAGCTAATTTCTTCAGCATGTCTTGGGAAATAGAAGGAAATCTTATTTTAGGCAAAAATATCGGTTCTGGTGTGACAATAAATAAAATAGGTGGAGATTCATTGAGCTTTTACTTAGAAGAGGAAGATGCTGATAATATAGATTTTGACAATGTAAATGCTATCATAATCAAGTTTGATGAAGAAAAAACCTTAGTTCAGGGTGAGATAATTAGGACTATAAAAATAGAAGATAAAACATATGCAGATTTTAAATTCATAGGAATTCCTGAAGCAACTAGGGATATTATATTCCGTCAGATATTTAGGAAACAAGCAGAACTTAAAAAAAGAGCAAAGGACTTATTTGAAGAATAGGCTAGCCTATTCTTTTTTAATTGAAAATGTTTGCGATAAGACCTATAATTATTGTAATAAATTTGAAGAGGTGATAATACATGTGGATATTAGCAGTTATTGGTTTAATGTTTATTTTCTTAGGTTTCGCTGTACATAAACTTAAATGGTACTTTTTGATTTCGGGATATAATATGATGCCAAAAGACAAGAAAAAGAATGTAGATACTGAAGGATTAGGGAAATTAATGGGCATTTATATGTATTTTATTGGAAGCTTATTTATATTAATGAGTATTATTTCATATTTTAACATTAAGATCATATCACAACTTAATGCTATTTTTATTTCAGTTTTTATCTTATCAACTATACTGCTTTTGATAAAAGCTCAGAAATACGATCATAATAAACGAGAGAATATTTTCAAATCCAAGGATAAAAATGTATTGATAAGTTTGATCATAACCATACCTATAATTATATTTGTCGGAGTTATGATTTTTAGATCTTTACAGCCTGTTGAGATAGAAATAAATGAAATAGGGATTGAAATTAAAGGTATGTATGGGGATTTGTATCATTGGGAAGAAATTCAAGCATTAGAGTTGAGAGAAGACTTGCCTACCATAGAAATGCGATCAAACGGATCAAGCATTGCAGGGAAACATAAAGGATATTTTAAAACAAAAGAATATGGAAAAGTGAAATTATATTTAGATTCTAAAAATCCACCATTTATATATATGAAAGTAAATGATGAATATATAATCATTAATTTAGGGGAAAAGGAAAGAACAACAGAGGTTTATAAAAAGATACAGAGCTTAGATAATAATTAAGAGCATATGCTATTTGGTGAATATTTTATTGGGAAATAACCAATAAGTCACCAAATAGCTTTTTTTACATATAGAGAATGAGTATTTTTCAAATTTATAAGTTGGCACAATTTTTGCAATATTAAATATCAAATTGATGAGGAGGGAACTTTATGAAAAAATCTGTTTCATGGCTACTTATAATTACAATGCTTGTGCTTACTTTAGCAGGATGTTCTAATAGTAGTACAGGAGATTATGAGGATGTTTTTTATGGCACTTTTTCAGGGGAATATAAGACAATAAACCCATACGATTTATCTTCAGTTACAGGTTATACAATAATTGCTAATACTATAGATGGGCTTGTGGAAAACGATAAATATGGCATGGTTGTACCATCTTTAGCTGAGAGTTGGACTAACAATGAAGACTATACAGTATGGACATTTAAATTAAGACCCGATGTATATTGGGTAGATAACAATGGTCAAAAGACAGAATACAAAGTTACAGCAGATGACTTTGTTGAAGGAATTAGATATATAGCTGATCCAAAGAATGCTGCAAAGAATTTCAGAATTATATCGAATGTAATTGAAGGAATTTCTGATTATTATTATAATTTAGCAGACATCGATGATGGTGTTGATATTGGGATGACTAGAGAGCAGGTAGAAAATTCATTTGAAGAAACAGTTGGAGTAAAAGCATTAGATGAATATACAGTAGAGTATTCTTTAGCTACTTCAACACCGTATTTTCTATCATATTTAGTCATGGAACTTTTTTATCCAGTAGAGAAAGAATTTCTAGATAAAGTAGGAGAGGACTTTGCAACATCTAAAGAAACTTTGCTTTATAATGGTGGATATTACATATCTACATGGGAAAGAGATAAGCTCATAGTGCTTGCTAAGAATGAAAATTATTGGGATAAGGACAATATAATAGTAAAAGAAATAAATTTGCAAAAAGTTGGAGATGAAATAACAGGGCTTGAAATGTTTCAAAGAGGAGAATTAACAAGCTGTTCTATATCTGCAGATCAATTGAAAGCTTTAAAAGGTACACAATGGGAAAAATATGTAAATTTAAAAGACAAGAATACTGTTACTTTTTGGTTTACATTAAATTATCAATCTAAAAATCCAGAATATAAAACTTTTGTGAACAATTTAAATTTCAGAAAAGCATTGCTTCATGGAATAGATAGAGTAAAGATATCATCACTTTATGAACCTAATCAGCCAGAATTCTTTATTAGAAACACAATTATTCCAGAAGAAACAGTATTTGATCCTAACGGTGTAGATTATACAGATTATCCAAACTTGAAACCATTCAAAGAAAACAATCCTTACGATCCAGAACTAGCTAAAGAGTATATGCTAAAAGCAATATCTGAGCTTTGTGATGATAGTGGGAATATAAGAGGAGTTGAAGCGTCGGCAGTTGATATGGATAGGATAGCTAAATTCAATGTTGATGGGAAATTGCCAGTAGATATAGTTTTAGCAACTACCACTGACCCCGTAGAAACTAAAAAAGCATTGTTAATCGCAGAAATGTTAAAACAAAATTTAGGAGAAGAAAATGTAAATGTAATAGTTGGATATGCTTCAACGAGTTTCCAAGACGAAGTTTTTAGTCCAATGAATTTTGACTTAGTAGATGATTCTTATAGTTTCAGATTTGCTGATCCTTCTGCAAATTTAGCACGATTAACCACAGACGGTAGCTTAAATGAAGGAGGATATAATATTCCTGAATACGATAAATTAGTTGAAGAAGCTTCGTTGAAGAGCGATTTAGTAGAGAGATACACAATATTTTCAGAAGCGGAAAAATATATGTTAGATAACGTTATTATAATGCCATATATGACCGGTGGAGGGTCTTACTACATGAGCAAAGAAGTGCCTTTCCAAACTCCAAAGGGACAATTTGGATTAACTAAATATAAGATGAAAGGTGCTAAAATTCAATCTGAACCAGTGACCAAAGAAGATTATGAAAAATTGAAAGCACAACATGAAGAAGAGATAAAGAAATTATTCCAAGAAGGGAATTAGTATGAAAAAATATATTGTCAAAAGATCGATTCAATCATTAATAACAATATGGATAGTAATATTTGTTGTATTTATGCTTCTTAGATTGATGCCTACTTCTGGTTATTTTACACGAGATGACTATTTGACTATGACTGAAGAAATGAGGCAAGCTTATTTAAAAAGCATAGGTGTATTGGATCCGCCTTTAACACAGTTTAAAAATTTCGTAATAAATCTTTTCCGTGGGGATTTAGGTAGAAGTATAACAGTTTATCCAAAACTTAGCATTACCACCATTCTCAAAGAAAAAATAGGATATTCTGCAGCATTTGGATTTGCAAGCATTGTCATAAGCATGGGCATTGGTATACCTATGGGTATACTAATGGCTCGCTATAAGGGAAAGTTAATTGATGATCTAGGAACATTCTATTCGGTAATTGTAAGAGCTGTACCAAGCTTAATATATCTTTTTCTATTTCAAGTTTGGGTATCTAAAATATTTGGCTTACCGATGCTTTTTTATAAAAACAGACCTGAATCATGGATATTACCTGCAATATCTATGTCGTTGTCAAGTATTGCTTGGTATGCTATTTGGCTTAGAAGATTTATGGTAGACGAAGCTAATAGAGACTATATAAAGTTTGCTCAGGCTAAAGGATTGTCAGAAAGTTATGTCATGAAAAATCATGTCCTTAGAAATGCTTTTGTACCAATAGCTATTGGGATACCATCAGATTTGCTATTAATTATCTCAGGTTCACTAATTATTGAAAACTTATACTCAATTCCTGGTATGGGAGGTTTGCTTATAGATTCTATAAAGCAGATGGACAATAATTTAGTGCAAGCACTTGTTTTGATTTATTCAGTTCTTTCGGTATTGGGTGTATTTTTAGGTGATTTATTGATAGTATTAGTAGACCCTAGAATAAGGCTAACAGAGAGTGAGGATTAAATTATGGATAAGATGTATTATAACGGAATAGAATTAACTGATGACTTATTTGATGAAATACCGTTAGATGAACATTTATCAGAAGAAAGTGGGTACTCTAATTACTCATACTGGAGATCAACATTTAGGACCTTTTTTAAGAGCAAACTGAGCATCTTCTTAGTGGTGGTTATTTTGGTATTAAGCATATTTAGTTTTCTATATCCTGTTTTTTCTAGCACTGATCCTCAACAAATTACATTAGATGTTGATAAATGGAATATGGGACCAAACACTGAAAATTGGTTTGGCACAGATGGACTAGGCAGAGATATATGGGCAAGAACATGGTATGGGACTAGGAATTCTTTACTATTGGCTCTAGTTATAGCAGTAATAGAAGTAGGAGTTGGAAGCGTAGTTGGGGCTATATGGGGCTATGTAAGAAAAATGGACCCATTTATGATTGAACTTTATAACATTATAACAAACATACCTTCTACAGTTTATCTAATATTATTGTCTTATATACTCGAACCAAGTTTTACTACTATCGTTATTGCATTAGCATCGAGTGGATGGATAGTGGAAGCTAAATTTATGAGAAATAAAGTACTTTCATTAAGAGAGAGTGAATATAATATTGCTTCTCAGTGTTTAGGAACTCCATTAAGAAGAGTAGTTTCTAAAAATATCATTCCTCATCTTATAAGTTTGATAATCATGGAAGCAGCATTGACAGTGCCTTATTCTATAGGTTCTGAAGTTTTCTTGGGATTCATTGGATTAGGGTTACCATTGGATACTGTTACTTTAGGCAATATGGTAAATCAAGGTAGAGCTAATTTTATGCTATATCCTTATCAAATGCTGTATCCAACAATTGTATTATGCATCATAACAATCTCATTTTATATTGTTGGGAACAAATTTGCTGATGCATCTGATCCTAAGAATCATGTGTAGGAGGAAATATGGATACTAAAATATTAGAAGCTAAAAATATAGTTATTAAGTTTAATCTCAGAGGGAAAATTTTAACGGCTGTTAGAAATTCCTCTCTAGATTTATACAAAGGAGAAACACTTGCAATAGTCGGAGAGAGCGGATCTGGCAAGAGTGTGTTTACAAAATCTTTTGTTGGAATGTTAGACAAAAATGGTTGGATAGATGAAGGAGAGTTACTATATGATGGAAAAGATTTAGCGAAATTCAAAACAGAAAAAGAGTGGCTGTCTATAAGGGGAAAAAGAATTGCAATGGTATTTCAAGATCCTATGACTTCGCTTAACCCATTGAAAACTATCGGCGAGCAGATAAGAGAAGTAATAACTTGGCATAGGAACACTCCCAAAGATGAAGCAAAAAAAGAAGCTATCGAAATATTAAAAATGGTCGGAATCGATGATGCAGAAAAAAGATTTAAGCAATACCCTCATGAATTTTCTGGAGGGATGAGGCAAAGAGTAGTAATAGCAACAGCAATAGCATGTAAACCGGATATACTTATTTGTGATGAACCAACTACGGCTTTGGATGTAACCATACAAGCTCAGATCTTAAAGCTAATAAAAGATCTACAAAAAGAACTTAATATGACAGTTATTTATATAACTCATGACTTAGGGGTAGTAGCAAATGTGGCAGATAGAGTAGCCGTTATGTATGCAGGTCAAATAGTTGAATATGGACTTAGTAATGAAATATTCAAAGATCCAAAACATCCATATACAAAAGCATTATTATTATCATTGCCTCAACTTGGATTAAAAGGAGAAGATCTATTTTACATAAAAGGAACTCCTCCAAACCTCTATAGAGAAATTAAAGGTGATGCATTTGCACTTAGAAATCCACACGCACTTAAGATAGATACTATGTACGAACCACCATTTTTCAAAGTATCTGAAACCCATTATGCAAAGACATGGTTATTGCACGAAAAAGCCAATGACAATCTAGTTGTTGAAAAATTAGAACATAATGGGAAACAGAAAAAAGAACTCAACAAATACAATGAGAAAAAAGAAGTTTTAGTTTCATTGAGAAATGTTACTGTGAAATTTAAACTTGATGGCAAACAATTTAAAGCAGTTGAAGATGTTAGCTTTGATATATACAAAGGTGAAACTTTTTCATTAGTCGGAGAAAGTGGATCTGGGAAAACAACTATCGGAAGAGCCATCATGAAAATTCATCCTGTTTCAGAAGGGGAAATATATTTTAAAGATAAATTAATCAGCAAAAAATTAAAAAAAGATGATATGAAGGCATTTAGACAGAGTGTGCAAATGATATTTCAAGACCCTATGGCTTCACTCAATGAAAGAGCAAAAGTAGACTACATTGTATCTGAAGGGTTGTATAACTTTAAACTTTATAACGATGAAGAAGATAGGAAAAGAAAAGTCGAAAAAGCTATGGAAGAAGTAGGATTATTAAAAGACTTTTTAACTAGATTTCCACATGAATTTTCTGGTGGTCAGAGGCAAAGAATAGGGATAGCTAGAGCATTGGTTATGGAACCAGAATTTATAATAGCTGATGAGCCTATTTCAGCTTTAGATGTATCAATAAGAGCTCAGATAATTAATTTGCTTAACAAATTAAAAGATGAAAAAGACTTAACATATTTGTTTATTGCTCACGATTTAAGTGTAGTAAAGTTTATATCTGATCGAATTGCAGTTATATACAAAGGACATATTGTAGAATTAGCCGATAGTGATGAGCTTTTTGAAAATCCTCTACATCCATACACTAAATCACTTTTATCTGCTGTTCCTATTCCTGACCCAGATCTAGAGAAAAATAAAAAAATATTGATTTACAATCCAAAGATTCATGATTATTCTATCAACAAACCTAAATGGACTGAGATAAAAAAAGGACATTTCATATGGGCAAATGATAAAGAAATAGATCAATATAAAGTAGAGCTAGATAGAAATCAATATGATAAGGAGAAAAATTAATGAAAGGTAAATTAGTTATT
>NZ_JBSQIL010000020.1:0-26144 GCF_055108775.1 Soehngenia sp.
TATTAATATTTTAATGTGTTCGGCTTTATGTGTCTACAATATTATACTAACACCAGTTGTGCCATTTTTAATAGACCAAGAAACAGGAAAGCTTACACAAGAAAATGAATCTGTAATAATACCTAAAGCAGTATGCATAAGATTTTTAAACATATAGTTTTCAAACAAAATAAAATTCTACGATGCTATTATCTTCAGTGTTATGGAGAAAAAAGTTTAGACTCAAATAAAATGTATGTAAGACACGCTAATCTTGAATAGAAAATAAAATTGGGCAGCCCGGTTGCCCAATTTTATTATGATTCATAGATTACTAAAGCGTATATATCATAAAAACTTAATATATAAGTCTTATGAATAGAGTTAGATTCGAAAGTTGAGCCGAGAAATAGATCGGTTTAATTTTAAGCTCAAATTACACCTTGAATCAAAAGTTGCTCAACCTCCATATGGTAGTTTGACTTACCTTTTTTATAATGTGTATCAAACTTCCTACAAAATTAAGCAATACATTTTCACAGCCTATTTAAGCTTTTTATTGTTAATTTTCTCTTTATTTCCTTTTGTATCATTTAATTATTGAATTCTGAAACATTTATGTATAATTCTTTGCTATGATTTTGCATTGAAACTCTATCATAGTAAAAACCTATCATAAATATTTTTTATTTTATTCAATTGTAAAATTGTTTTGCAGATAAAGTATTTTTTCAGATTTTGTCAAATTATATTCTAACATTTTTCTTACTTTAAATTTATACATCTCTAATGTTACCAGTTTATTATTTTTTCTTGAATTTATCAACAAATGATTTTCCCCATTTATCCATTGATGTTAAAATAGGAATTAATTCTTTCCCCATTTCAGTAAGTGAATATTCAACCATTGGTGGAACTTCATGATAAACAGTTCTATCAACTAATCCGTTTTGTTCTAAGTCTTTTAATTGCTGACTTAACATCTTTTGAGTTATTTCTGGAATTAATCTTCTAAATTCATTATATCTTATGGATTTATGTAGATTAAGATTCCAAATAATAATAGATTTCCATTTACCACTCAAAATTTCTAATGTAACTTCTATTTCACTTCTATAATGGTTACAACTAACTTTATTCAACCTATCTTTTGGCATACTTTCACCTCTTCTAGAATTAATACTCAAATTATAACACTATTTTAAGCTCAAAAGATAATTTATTCAAGTCTAACCAAGTTTACCTTATTTTTTTCACATCTATTTTTTTCAATATTGGATACCTATTTAAACAATCATCCAATTACTTTCTTTTTCTAATATCAAATCAAACTGTGAAATTTGTACTGCTTTTGTCTGCTGGTCGAGGTATTTCACTGATACAGATGCCTGCACTTGATTCCCTTTTCTTGTGTAAACAGGGTTCAACAATTCTGAAAACACATAGTCTTTACCGATTGGATTCAATACTCCATCCTTTACATAATAAGATAGTTCCTTTTCAGTTGCCATTGGATAGAGCTTAAAGAATGTCTTTAAGAATTCGTTAATTTCTCCTGTAGTTGCAACGTCAACCATTCCATCACTTTCTTTTGTCTTTGGCTGATAACTTGATTTTGAAGGTATGCTGCAAATGGTAGGATTCTTTATTATAACCATATTACCAATATCATCTATATAAACTAAAACTTCATAAGAAGATTTTATATCCTTTTTATTTTCACCTTCTGCAATTGTTTGATCTACAGTAAAAATTACTTTGAATTGCTTTTCTCTATCCTGCTTCACAGACCAAATCTCTACATTTTGAACAGTAGAGCTAGTAGGTATATCCCTACGTATGGTATCAACATTCAAAGTTTGTAATTCTTCCGTAAGGTATTTCTTAATTGCTTCATTTCTGCTTTCAATGGAAGCTTGCGATGGCTGCCACGAATAATAATCTTTTGCAAAATTCTTCACGAAATTTTCTATCTTATGGGTATCCACAATTTCTTTATCAATAACTTTAGTTTCATGAACTGTTTTAATGTTTATTGCAGTAAAATTTTTATATACTGCAAAACAAAAACTAACTATAAGAAGCACCCACAATGCAATTACTGTTTTTCTATGTGTATTTACTTTATACACTAGCAGCCTTTTAGTTTTCGACTGTTCCGCTTTCTTTTTTCTTTTCAAAAAATTCATCATATACTTTAATCCTTCTTTCTATTTTTTAATTCTTCCTGCACCAGCTAAATGTTCTTGCCAATAAGTACTTGTTAAATCTGCATAACCCATTGGGTCTCCAGCATGATACATACGATTGTTCCCTTGATATATTCCAACATGAGTAATATAAGTTCCAGCATCATAAGTCGAATGGAAAAACACCAAATCCCCAGCCTTTGCTTCTGACAATGAAATATGTTGTGTAGCATCATATTGTTCTTGCGCCGTTCTAGGTAAATTGATACCAACTTTTCCATAACACCACTGAATAAGTCCACTACAATCAAAAGAGGTTGTTGGATTATACCCTCCATATACATACTTCCAACCTTCATATTTCAAAGCTTCATTCATAACTTCTTGTACCGTTGAATCATCAAATTTTTCTGATGTTATATACTCTGATACCAGCAAAACATAAAACATATTCCCATAGCTGTACTTCCATCTTCTATTTTCTTTAACAGCTATCGGATTGTCATATTTTACTTTACTACCTCCAGACTTCTCATTTGCGAAATTCTCTGCAAGTTGAAAAGAGTATTTTTTTCCTTGACCTGCTACATAATCAATAAAACCACCACCATAATTGTAAGATTGTATAACTGTGTTAATATCACAATCCTTACTTTTAGCTGTTTTAAGCAGAGCAGCAAAGTACTTGCAGCCCTGCTTTATAGATTCTTCTGCACTTAATGTATTTGCTGGAAGTCCTTCTGATTCACTTGATTGCATAACATCTTGAAGTGTTCCACCTGATTCTACCTGCATAATAGCAAGTAAGTAATTGACATATTCTGAAATTCCATATTCTTTAGCATATTTTTCAACCATAGGCTTATATGCCAATACTTCTGCTGATACGCTAACCCCATCATAATTAATATTTGAGCCTCCATTTTCTTCATCTGAAAAAATTACAGCGACAAAGAAAAGCAAAACAAAGAACACTGCAAAAATCCCAAAGGTTAGAATAATGAAATGTTTCTTTATCATTTCTTCTCCCCTCTTTTCCTTATAAATTGAGGACTTTTAGCAATTGTAAATTTCTTTTGCTTATTTGCTCTACGGTTAACAATAATTTTATTTTCTTTTATAGATTTTCTTTGAAATTCTTTCTCTTTTGAAACAGAATATTCAACTTTAGCAGGCTGTTTTTCTATGTTTGAAATCCGATTATTTTGCTTACCAGATACAGGTTTACGCTCTATTTTCCTTTGAACTCCATCTTTTCTCACAATTTTACGTTCTTTATTTAATATTGGATTATCTGGATTGCCACCATTTAATTTTTCTATAGGTTCTTTAATATTTTTTTCATTGGGTCTGTTAGTAATCTTCCTATCTTTGTTACCATTTGTTATAGTAGTTTGCCTAGTTTTCACTCCATCATTTTTATTATGATTAGCTGTAGTTTCACGTGTTGAAGTTGTAGCAGGTCTTTCATGTAGTGAATTATTCATTTTATTAGGCTCTATAGAATTTTGAGCTTTGCTTTTACGTGCTTGCTCCATCTTCGAGCGACGTTCTGCAATTGTCTCTCTTCGTTGATTCCCTTTATCTTTTCTTCCTTGCTGTCTTGCTTTTCTTGTACCTATTACACTTGTTTTAAAGTCAGAAATTTCATTCTTAATCTGTGATTTTCCATGATACAAAGCATACCTTGCATTTACTGGCAAATCCTGTGCTTGTTCTTTAAATCCCCCTGCCATATCTTTGATATGGTCTTTAGTATCCATTACCTTTCCTACTGCCTGTCCTGCTTTTTCACCAAATGATGTTTTATAATTTTCTTCATTTTGACCATCTGGTCTTGTATGGTCTGCTTTTGTAGCTCTTGAAGCAGAATCTCCAGAATAATTATTTACTTTTTTACCTGTATTAGATTTCTTTCCATTAGCTGCAATTGAACGTCCAAGCTTATGTTGTAAGCGGTGCATATGAGCCATCATAAGCATACGTGGTCTTCTTAAAACCTGCCTTCCCATGCTTTGTGATTCGCCACTTTGAAGTGAGAACATGCTCATTAAATCACCAAGCTTAAAGTAAACACCTGCAAATGTAACTATTTGTAAAAAAGCTATTAGAAAGAAAGGGTATGCAGTAGATAAATTATAAAGCATAGTAGAAATGCTAAAAGCAGTCGTTACAATAAGTGTAATACCAGCTCTTGACATAATAGTATTAAACAATTTCATGATAGCTCGCTTTGTCATACTTTCAAAAGTTGGTATCATACTTAGTAGAAAACTCACTGGTAAAAACATTGCATAAATGATAAACAAAACCTGTGAAAAAATCATAATACCAGTAAGCATGAATACAAAAGCAGAGATTCCAATGTTGAATATAAAAAGAAAAAACACCATTCCCAACCTATTAATAGTTTTTGTAATGGTGAGATTAGTATTTTTCTTATCTTCTATTTCTGATTTTACTACATCCTCTCTGTCTTTACCGTTATTAGTGTCAGGGCTTGTAGAAAGTAAACTTTCCACTCGATTTTCACCAACAGTTTTTATATCTGAGTTATCATATTGCAGTAGTAACCAAGGCTGTTTTACCTGTATTGAAAATAAACTATCACGAATAAGGTCTACACTATCTTTACCCTTACTTTTAGTATTTGGCATTACAATTTTTGTACCAATTGACAAGCTAGCATTACTAATGTCAGCCGAGAAACCATTAATTTTTTGAATATAGTCTGGCGCATAAGCAATAAATGCTGCTGACAGTACAAACACCACAATAAAATTTACAACTGAATGGATGGCTTTTGTAGTTTCCCTTTTGATAAGCCCTATATAACCAACATAAATTCCAAGTATCAAAATGAAAATTAGTAAAAAACCTCCATAGAATCCACTTGTAGAAAAGCCACTTGTACTAATACCTGCTATAGTCTGCATATTCTTTCCAATTGAATCTGCTGTTGCTGATATAAAATCAAGAGAATATGCTTCCTGTACTAAATAACCTGTAGCATTAGATAAAAAGAGGCTAATAGTCCATATGAAATTTGTAATTGCATATAAACCATACATAACTTGTTTTCCAATGCCATCAACCCAATTCCAAGGCAGCCAATCCCAGCTATTATCTACATAAAAATCAAGTTGGTAATTATCTAATGGATATTTACTGTATTCATTGCCTGCTTTTACTGTATCATCAACAAGTCCTGCTGCATGCGCTACTGTTCCAACCATTGCCAATATAAAAATAGCAATCACTAATACCATAAGTACCGTAATTGCTATTTTTCCTGCACGACGCCAATTAAATTTTCCTTTCTGTTTCTTTAGTTTTTCTTGCTTCATTGCTACACCTCTTTTCTAACTGGTGGACGTGTATCAAATGCGTGCAGTAATTCTTCAAAAATTGGATGGAATTGTATTACACCAACTCTACCGTATAAATCACTAAGAAGACATTGTCCATTTTCCAAATCACGTAAGCGTTTCTGATTATTTTCATCCTCCTTATCTACTCCGAAAAATTCTAAAGTTTTCTTTATCTCATTAATATCTGTAGAACGGAAAGCAAATTTTAACCCAAGATTATTTTTAAGTTTTTCATCCAGTAAATCGTCAGTGTTTTGTGTTACAAAATATACTCCTGCATTCATAGCTCTACCAGCACGCACCAGCTTCATAGAAAGTGTTTTCCCCTGTGCTACCTGTAAGAAACTCCAAGCTTCATCAAGGTCTACAATTTTAAAAATGCTACGGTCAGAATGTATAAAGTCGAGAGCAAATGTACTAATAACAATTAACATAGCCACTGACAGAAGTTCCATTGTAGTATATTCCTCAAAAGATGTTTCTTTATCTGGAAGTACCAAATCAGCAACTTGTATAATATTTAACTGTTTTTCTAGGCTTATTGATTGAGATATAGATCCGTCTGAAAAGAGTAAATGTGCAAAATCATAGTCTATAAACGATTCGATATGCTCTGCAATACTATTACTTATGACAGTATTTTCAGCTCTTAATTCATCTATAACTAATAAAAGCCCTCTTTTTTCACTCTTTGTCACAGCTCTAATTGCCTTTCTCAATACTGGAAATTTTTCGCCATCGCGAGAAGAAATACCTGTCAGAAAAGTTAATATATCAATTGCTAAACTTTCAGAATCCTTTGGTCTTTTCATAATCACATAAGGGTCAAGTAGTCCTTTGTTACTCTCTTCACTTGTAAGATTTACAATATTGATTTCTTCCGCAATTTCTGGTAGTGTCTCTTTCCAGTTTCCACGTTCTGACTTAGGGTCTACAATAACAGCCTGTGCCCCAAATAGTACAGAGTAATAAACAACCATATTATTTGAAAATGATTTTCCACCACCCAATGAACCAACAAAGGCAGCAGCCAAGGCATTAGTTACAGAACCTTTAACCCCTTGACTTGCAAGGGCAGGTTTTAAATATACATTCCGTCCTGTATCAAGGTTATATCCTATATAAATTCCTTCTGTTTCTCCTAGCATTTGAGTTGCTCCAAAGCCTAAGCCAGCAAGGAAATCAGAAGTAACATATTGTATATAGTCATTCATATATCTTTTGCTTGCAGGAATAAATTCATTGTGTAAGCCCATCATATCCCCAAAAGGTCTAACAAGCTTAACATTCAAATCATCGTAAAAGTCTTTAACCTCATTACATCTACGTTTCAATTCTTCTAGCTCTGGTGCAGATACCCTTACTACATAACTAAGTTTATACATGGATTCCTTACTTTGGTCTAAGTTTGTTTCAAGCTCATTTACACTGTCCAAGGCTTCCATAACATTTGAGCTTGCTTCTGTATCGCTTTCCAAAGCGTGGTTATCAAGGTCTTTTAATTCCTTTTTCTTATTACGAATGGTAGATAAAGCTTTCTTATTTGCTACTATTTCTACATTCATACTTGTATCAATTGGGAAAGTAAATTGCTGCTGCTGATAATAGAAAATCTCAGAAGATGGGAAGTCCAATTCTCCAACAATAGAATTAATTGTAAAGTAAGCAACATAAGTTGTTGTTTCCTCATGTTCAATTTTTAAATATCTCTGGTTTTCTTCAACCAGACAGCGAGTAGGCTTCAATAAATCATAGCGTTTTACCAAGGTTTCATGCTTAAATTTCTTATTAGGTAAGTAATACTCATAATCTTCATAAGCTGTTCCTGTTTGACCATACAAATGTTCAATAAGATAACCAAAATCATTTTTATTTAATTTTCTTACTTTAAAACGCCTAGATATTTTATTTTCTAATAGTTTTTCCATCTTTGCAAAACGTCCAATTTCATTATTACTCATTGAAACAAAATCACCCATAGCCTTGTGATTTACGTCCTTTAAGAAATCTGAAAGTGCATTTAATACTTCTTGCCTAATATTTTTTATTGTTAATTCCTGTTCATTTAACAGAAGCTTAAAACCAATAAAAAATCTATAATCAATCTGATTATCACCAATCATGGAAATTAATGCTTCTGCCTGTTCGTCTATTTTTTCATATGCAACTTCTTTAAGTCTTCCTGTTACTTCCTGCTTAGAGCGTTCTTGTGTTGCCTGTATGCTAGATTCTGTGCTAATTTGCAAGGCATGAATTTTCCCATCACGATTTTGGGCTATTAACTGACGGAAGCTGTCATGTACAATAAATTTCTGTTCTGCTGACAAAAAAGAATAATTATATGGTATAAGCTCATAGTAAGCAAAACATTCTCCATCATGATTCCAAACCAGATTATTTTCAATATATTTAATTGGATATGTCATAAACTTCACTCCTCACTATTGTTATTGCCTCATTCAACTTCTGATTGTGAAGCTTTACTGGTTTTCCTGCATAAGTTACTTTAGGTCTTACAATATATGCAATGACTGATTTTAAAAATCCATAAGGCTTTTTTCCGTCAAAGGTCTTCTGACACATAAACCAAGTAATAGCCATAGGAATTCCAAAATACTTTAGAAAAGCTCCATTTATCATAGAAAGTGGCGGTAAATTTCCTAACAGCATGACAGCAAATAGTGATAAAACAAACCATGTCATTTGTGTAAAAGTAATTGGGAAAGGTAATTTAAAGTCATTAATAGAGTAAAGCACTTTTTCTACTGACCAAATACTTGTATAACTTCTTATTTTTTTCATGTAATGCTCCTTTCTTTTTTACAATAGAAAAAGGCAGCTCTATAAATAAGAACTGCCCTATAAAATCAATTATTTATTAGTTGAGTGTTTACACTTGGCTTTTTATCCTATATATTCAAACACACCATGAGCTGTAACAAGGAAATTTCCATTCATCTCTAAATCACGTCCATAAGCTTCATAGTCAATATAGTTTTGTAAACTAGCTGGTACTTCCCCCAAAGCTCCTGTCTCTTCAATATAATAGCGAGCTACATCTTCCATATCATCACAATCTGGATAATGTATAATATCATCAACATGCTCCGCCATTTCTTCAAAGCTACTGAAAAAGGTTCTTTGAATCTCTCTCATTTCAATTTCGATAGATGTTCCTTCCAGTTCCTCAGCCAAAGCACATAAGCGGTTAATTTCTTCAATTGGAGTATATTCATCAATATCAAAAGGTAATTCATAATCATGTATGGCATACTCTTCATATTCACCGTTTAAGCCTATTTTTTCTTTCATGTCTTCTATGTCAATAGGTGGAGTAAACCAAGCTCCAACCAATTCACCTTCGTTGTATTTACCTAAATTTGCAATATAAACTTGCAGCTCCATATAACAGCATCAAATCCTTTCTAAAATTAACTATAAAAAAACAGCAAATCTCATTAGATTCACTGTTTTAAAGGAAATTAATTTTCTTTATTGAATAAATTATTTATTATTATGCTCCTATGATTTTATTGAATAATTGTAATAGAATGTCCTTAACCCCAGATGCATTGAATACAAGACCAACAGCAATTAAAGCAATAACTAAGAATCCTATAAGCTTTGAAAACTCACGTTTGAATCCTAAATATACTCCAATAACCACAATTGCCATAAGTACTAAAGATTGAGCATTTGATAAAAACCAATTATATAAATTTTGACCGAAATTCATAAAATTTCTCCTTCCACTATTTAAATTATTTGATAGATAGCCTTTTACTCAGGATAAGTTATCACCTCCTTAGCTGTAGCTGCTTGCTGTTTTAAAATCTTCTCATGTTTTTCTTTAAGCTCTGCATTGGTTATAATTTCTTTTATAAATTGTGTGTTATTAATTTCATCAAGCCTCATAGCCATTTTTAAAGTTGGTGCAACTTGACGAGAAATCCAATTCAAAGTTTTTCTAAATGAATAAGGCTCTGGCTTTGTAGTAAGTTTCATTGATTCTCGATTCTCTCCAATAAACCAAGCCCATTCATTACTTAATTTCCAATCACTGCGAGGTTTTTTATCCTCTTTATCCACAAAACGAACATACCTGTTGATAATTTTAAAAGCTGTGCTTTCTGGATTGTCGTAATACATCAAATCTCTAATAGCGTAATAAGCTCTTTCATTTTTCAATCTAATTTCAAAACGATTTTTGACTTCTGCATCTTCTATTGGAATATTATTTTTCTTATACTGTTCATAATCTTTTTCATAAATGCAAAAGTAAACCTCACTTTGTAATGAACCAATGTATAGCGTATTTCCCATACATTCCTTTTCATCTTTGCGTACAAGTTCACCACTTCTATAATTCTTAAAACTACGAAAAACAGAAACACATTCCTCATTCCTGCATTTTTCTGTGAGATTAGGAATATTTAAAATTCCTAATTTGTCATTTATAGCAAGATCAAGACGTTTCATTACACCACCTTCCACCAATGCATCCATAAAAAATTCATACCAGCTTCGCTCTTGCGCCAAAAGATAATTTTCAAACTGACGGCAGCCACGCCCCTTCAACTCTACAAGCACACCTTTTTCTTCTTCTCCAGATACAAGTATAAAAATATCCCCCATGCAATAATGCTCTGAATAAGAATAGAAACCATAATCCTCATGAAGCATATATGATAGTTTCAGCCTTAAAACATCTTCTACAATATGCTTAACATCAAGTGTTGGGAAACGAATTCTAACATAGTCAAAAAGCATTTCTAGTGGCATATCTGGATTAAACCGTTCTAATGCTTTTGAAATAGATACTTGAATCTCTGCTGATGGACTAACCTTGCCAGTTTCAATGTCACTTAAATACTGCCTTGTAATCCCAGCAGCTACCGCAAGCTTGTTTTGTGAAATACCATATTGCCCTCTCTTTTCTTTCAATTCTTTTACCCATGAATCTTCTTTCAATAAAAATTCCTCCAATCAAAAAGGCGCATATCAACTCTTAATATAAGTTGATATACGCTGTATTTTTAATTTTTTATTATTAAAATAATCTCAATTGTCACTATTTTTTAAGATATATTTGTGCTCTAAAGCTTTTTAAAAATCCTTCTAATGCATTTCCGTTTTTAGAATTTCCCATACCGTTTTTAGTTACATACTGTTTCACCAAATCAATATCTGCTTTGTTAAACACCCAAGTCTGTGCTATATGCGACCAATTACCATTTTTACTTTTAATATTATTCATAGCTTCCGATAATGTATTACTATAATCTGCTTCACTCTTCCATTTTGAAGTAGATTCCAAGCCACCATTAGCATAATCTTTTGAGTAATATTTAGGACTGATAAACCTTGCGTATTTCTTTATTCCGTCAAAATCCATAGCTCCTTCCTTAGTTGCTTCTGTGTCTACTATAGCAACTTTTATCTGTTTTTCTGTCCTATTATTATGGCTGTCTATAGTCACATATGTTACAGTAGTTTCACCAGAGCTTGTAAATCTAGTAAATTTAGAAGCTGAATAATTTTTAACCCTCACCGTTGTTGTTCCATCTTCTCTATCTGTAGATTTTACTGTTCTTAGAAGCTCCGATTCTGTAATTACTCCTGTTTGTGCTTCATATAAAGTAAAGAAACGATCATACGCGCTTAAATCTGGTGCATAATCCCATATTGCATAAAAATGAAAGGTATATCCATTTATACTTGTCAGATTCTTAATTGTCTGCTTTTCTGTAAACTTAGCTGAAAAGACGTTAGGATCTGTATTCCATCCTAAGTAAGTATTAGGGTGAGTTGGTGGAGTAAATTTCATTGCTGGTAAAGTATAGGATTTATCATATTTACAAGTCAATGTTTCCATCGTACCGCTTCCACCATTAGCATGAAATACAATATAATAAGTATTTGCTTCTGCATTTGCCTTTAAGCTTACATTTCCAGTTACCATAAAAGTATATTTTTTATTATTAGAGCTATAAGTACCGCTCCAATTTGCCCAAGTATATCCTGTCTTCACATTTGCATCAACAATCCCGCTTGCGCCATAATAATAGCTTCCTCCACCTACAGCACTCTCTATTCCTATACCAGCACTCACACTCACAGTATATTTCTTTCTTGTAACAGAAATATAAGAAGTCTTCTCCTCTTTCGCTGTATATGAAATACTTGCTGCATTATAGCATTCATCTTCTGCCCTTGACCATGAAACAGTTTCACCATATACATAATCTTTGTTAATTACTGCATCATAACTTCCGTAATCACCATTAGCTTGTTGATACCTTACATACACAATTTGTCTTGGCTTTAATTCAGTAACATAATTTATAGTTTTATTAAAATAACTGTGCAGGGAGCTAGGATTATCCCAAGGCGCAGCATTTGCAATTCCAGAATAGTTCGTATATACTTTTCCTCTGAAGTTTCCTTCTTCATCCATAGAACCACTATTTTTACGATTTCCGTCTTCATCAATCTTAATTGTTGTCATACAACTATCTACTACCAAATAACCGCCATTAATTATAAACTCATTGAAACTACAGGGATTTCTAAGTGTTTTTTGACTGTTTCTTGTTTATTTGTGCCCCCCTGTTAGATACGGGGGGCTAATATATGCAGGCGTGGCTATCGCCACACCTGCAAGCTGGGCAGGAATCACATTCGGCTTTCGCTTCGCACGCCGCCTGCGCTTCCTGCCCGCTTCTTATTGTTTTAAACTTTTTTAACTAAAGCCAAGATAAGATACTATTACTTGTCCATCTTCTACGTTAATATTAAACTCAAATCTTATAGGATATTCTGCCTTTGTTTGTCCATAATCTAAATAAACACTACAAATCATATCAGCAGTAAATTCAGAAAAAACACTTTGCAATAATCTAGTACCCGATGATTTACAAAAATCTGCTGCCTGCTCTTCAAAATCCTTAATGTATTCATCATAACCTATAATTTCTTCAACATTTTCAATAGAATACATTTCTTGCATGAAATTAAACACCTCCAAACTTTAATCTGTTTTTTCTGTTTTTACAACTAATTTATCTATTTCATTTAAGAAATTATGACCTTTAGGTACAAGTGGAGTATAAAATTCAGATATAACACTTGTACCTGTGTCTACATATCCCCTTCCTTTAATTTGCTTTAAGAAAAAATCTTTGTCAGTTTCACCAAACATCATTCCATAGCCCATTTCTGACATACGACCCAATGCTACACGAAAATTAAACTGATCCCTAATTCCATCCCCAAGATACTTCGCATCTGGTCTTTGACAAGCAAGAATCAAAAAATATCCTGATTGTCTTCCAAGCATAACAAGCTGTTTTAACTTATTAAGAACTGCTGTACTTTCCTTGCTCCCTAGCATTTCCATAAAAGCAACATATTCATCAAAGATAAGAAAATTAGCAGGCAAACCCAAATAAGCATAATTTTCACCTGTTTTATATCCTTTCATTTGCTTCATATCCTCGTTACGCTTCATCATTCCATCATAAAAATTATCAATGCAAGCAATCATATCATCCCTTTTATAATAAACATTAGTCATAACAGCTTCCAAATCTGCTAGATCTGCATTCTTAGGATCAAGTACATAAAGTATTGAATTAGTATGCAGCAGAGCTTCAATCAATGTTAAAATAAAATAACTTTTTCCACCACCTGTACCGCCTGCAATAAGCATATGAGGAAGCTTATCATATTCCCAGTAGATATTTTTCATTAATCTTAACTTTCCATGTTCAGCCTGCACATCTTCAATAGAAATACGGTTTGCTATTGTATCATAAAGTAATGTGTATTCTACATAAGAATCCTTCAATTCCTTGTCAGTAAGTTCACAATATAAACCACTTTCAAGCTTTTTTTCAAGATGTAAGAGCTGGTCTTGGTATTTACCTAATGTAATTTCTACTTGAATATGAATCAAACCATTTTCAAGCTTGTAGTACATCTTTGGAAAATGAGTTATTTTTTCTTTTGTTTTACCAGAAGGTAAGTCCTTAAAAAAACTATTTGATTGTGTCTGTTCTGCTTCATACCACTTATTCTCTAGTATCATTCTTGCTAATTTTTGTCGGTGTATAAACTGCTTGATTCTATCGTATTGAAAGTGATAATATAACCATGCTGAAAGTAAACTTACTACTCCTGCACAAATCATACTAAACACAAAATAAGGAGTAATATTAAACTGTAAAGTACTTCTTTTTAAAACACTTACATTTTTGAAATTTATATTCAAGACTTGCTTCACATTAAGTAACAAAAACATCATGCTGAAGATTGCTGTTAATGAAGTAGTTGCAAAATTAAAAACCAGCGATTTATCGCTGGCTCTAATTTTCTTTCCTCTATTTTTATAAAACTTCATTTTTCCTCCTTTCAAGTTGGTAAGAGAAAAGCTGTAAACTTATAGAAATTTACTGCTGCTAAATACTTTTATTTAATTATAGCCACCTGCTTTTTACTCGTGATATCAGCATAAAAAATATTGAACTTTCCTGTTGATTGCCACTTTCCAGCAATAATAATTATTTTGTCTCGATTTTCATAAATACCCTTTTGTATATCATGAAACAACTTTTCTTCATCAAATTTCAAAATAAAAGAATACTTTCTACTTGCAATAGGTGCTAATATCTTAATTTCTAATTCTTTGGAATTATAAAAGTACCCGATGGCTTCTCCCTCTATTAATCTATATCCAAATACACCTTTAGGATACATATACTCGCTTCTATCATCAACAATCATTTGTCCAATTTTAACACCATTATAGGTATCAATCGAATCAAACGATTTACACATATCATATATTTGTCGAATAGTTCGTAATGGCTTTTTTCTTGGAGTACCTGTTCCATGTGTACCAGGAGTTTCCTTTCCAGAAATTGATTGGCTAGGAGAAGTTAATGCTTCTAACGCATTTTCAAAGTCAAATGTATTTTCATCATGTTCATATGGATTAAAGCCATTTGAAGAATCAAAAGGACATTTTGATACATGCCGATATTCTCTACGATTAGCACTAAAATAAGCAGAAGAAGAGCCATCTACACCACATATATACATATGTGCATCACAATCAGGATTTGGGCAATAAAAACGTGTGCTTCTATTCTCTTTTGTAGCATCTTTAGCGTAAAATTTTATTGTTCTAAGTTTATCTTTAAAGACATACATTGACATATTGCTTCACCTCTTTGTCTTTCTGTTGATTATTTTTTGAGTATAGCATTTTTTGTAAGATGAAACAATATTTTATAATACATCTTTACTTAGATTTTGGCAATTGTGAACTCTGTGATTGATTATTACTTATCTGAGAACTGTTCTGTTTCCCCTTAAGTACAATATCATCTGCTTTAATATACCAGTCTACATCAGCACCTTGAAAAGTAGCATTAGCTACTGTATCTGCCACCGGATTAATGATTTCAACTTCTGCATTGTAGTCAAACTCCTTTAAATGTACACTAGCTGGAATACTAACTTGAATCATTCTACCTTGTTCTCTTGATTTTAAATCGTAAGTACGTTCCTTGATTTCTTCTGATACTGTACCATCTTCATTTTGTAAATGTACCTCACGTCTTAAAGCAGAAAATTTTAAATTTCCAAATGTAGCTTCCTTATCAATAACAATTCCATTTGCTAATCTCATATAAATTTACCTTCCTTTCTCTTTATACTTCTACCATGTCATCTGCATGGAGAATATAATTTGTAAATCCGCGATTTCCAATTTTATAACCTTCTGCGGTAATTCGCGGATTAATGAGCTTTACTCTTTTTTCAACTTCAAAATGTTTTTCGCCTGCTTCAACTGGAAGAATAACAACAATATCATCTGCCCTTTGAATGTCAGAATATAAATTATAGCTGCGTGATAAAATCGTATTACGCCCATTTATTCTTCTTTGTTCAATATTCCCTTCACCAGCATATTCTAAGTTTCCGAATGTCTTTTCCATGTTTGGGATTACATATTTTAGTTCCATATTCTTTTACCTCTTTTCTTTTTATATTTAAAATAAACAATTTACTTCTGACTTTTTTCTATTCTGCTATATAAAAAATACCCAAATAACTGTATTTTATCAATGGCAAGCTTTGTGCTACGCACCCTTGACAAAATTCATTCATTTAGGTAAATATCAATTAGGCAGAATAAAAAAATTGTATTGTCTTTTAATGGTGGTGAACGTTCCTTAATTTTCTTTTGTATCTGAATCACATCCTTTCTGATTTTTTAAAAAAAATAAGCGCTCATCCATGCGCGCAAAAATTAAAAAAGGGACACTATTATTTCGTATCCCTCAACTTTTAAACCTATTCTATTGGCTCTTTACACTATATATAAATAAACTCAAAAACTCTTTGATTGCCGCCTGAACCCTTTCTTCTGATAAATTAATCACAGTTAATTTCACTGAAAAGAGCTCCAACAGATTGCTGAAGCTCTTACTTGTAAGTTTGTGAAAATTGTTTGTTTTTAATTATGGACATAAAAGTTAATGAAGATTATTTTTATCAAAACTATATTAACCTACTGGACATATGAAACCTTTTTTTCTCCAACGTCTTCCATTTACAAGTTCCTCAAAATTATTATTTTTCATATTTAAATTATCAGCGTGATCAGTTACAATAATTTGAGGTAAAATATTGTATTCTTCATAGGTTTTCAAACAATGATCATCTAATATATTGAAAAAATTAGTAACAGCATCTAAATCTTCATCTGCTTCTAAGTTGTCTTTATTTATATCGTTTGATAAAACTTTATGATCAAATGCTTCTGAAAAATCAATTGCATTTGGAAAATAAACTTGGCTAGGTTGATCCAAAAACAATATTGGTGGAATCATACATTTGTTATTACTACAAAAATAGTTCTGCAACGCTAAAAACAAACAAATATGACTATACAACCAATTTGCGCCACTTCCCATAGATCTTAAAAATATTTTCTTGTTTTCTTTCTCATGCCATAAATCAAAAGTAGATAAACTAAATTTCAAATTAATTGGTTTATAAGCTTCTTCAAAGTCCAACTTTTTACCTATTTTCTTCATATAACTGTTAATATGTCTTTCAACTTTCTTAATTTTATTATCAACATTGTATTTACTTTCCAATTCATCTTTTATAGTTGATATTTGATTTCTTATTTTTTCTTTTTTATTTTCTATATCATTCTTTCTATTAATCAATATCTCTTCAAAGATGCTTTCCATTTTCATTAAAAGCTTTTGAGCTTGTTTTTCTAAAGACTCTTTTTCTTTTAATTTTTGAGAGATACTTTCAATATCTCTTATTTCTTTTAATATTGAATCAATTTCCTTTTCCTTTTCTTTAATTTCTTTCATTATTGAAGACTTGTCTTTAACAAATGAATCTAAAAGGTACGGAGTCTTCTTCAGTTCTAAATTCAACCACTCAAAAGCATCGACCAATTCATTTGTCGTATTTTCTAATACTTGATTTTGGGATTTACAAAATGGACAAATGCTCTCTGAATTAGTTTCGATATTAAAATCAGAAATTGTTTTCATATCATTTTTATATTTCTCAATAGCCGTTATTGATGTGTGAATTTTATATTCTTTATTTTCTAATTCTCGTTTCTCAATAAGAATTTTATCTCTATTTTGTTTTAGAGTATTTAATCTATTCGTGTAGGTATTATCTTTATAGTCAATATCTATGTTTATATCCTTTATTAATTCTAAATATTTCTTCGGATTTAATAAAATATTATCAATATTTTCTTCAAACAACTTCCTTCCAGTTATAATTTGATATTTAGTAATATTTTTTTTAAGTGTGCTTTTTAATAATAATTCATAATTTAATATTTTATCTTCTTCTTTTTCCAGCGATTTCAACATCCGCATATACTCATTCAAGTTTTGCATTAATATGAAATAATTTTGGTCTACTATTCCCATAAAAATTTTAAATTGCTCAATTGTTTGTTCTCTTTTTTCTTTTTCATCAAATCTGTAAAAAATAGAATGCTTATTAGCAACTAAATTTTGATGCTGTAAAATAAATGACATAAAGTTTCTGATAGATGGTCTTGGGTTTTTTTGATTTCTATTTTGACGTATTTGTAAATCAATATCTGTATCATCGATGTCTATACCAAAATAATGTCCTAATTCTAATTTAAAATCTTTCTCACTAATAAAATAGTCTTCTTCAAAATAATTACTATTAATATTTCCAATTTCAATTTCATCTTCAACTTTAATATAAATTTTCTTACCTTCTCTATATGGTTTTCTTGCCAAAATTAAATTAGAATCACCTAAAGCCAATATTGTAAAGTATAGATTTGCTACATCTGTTATAACTCCTTCTGGAACAGTAAATTCTGAGCTTCCAAGACAATAATCAAATATTTCAATTAGAGCACTTTTTCCTGTTGACGATTTTCCTGTAATTATATTTAAACCTTTATAAAAAGGTACATAATGCAAATTATCACTACTATCTATTACTCCTATGTATTTTACAAATGCATTCATATTTTCTTCACCCCAAGCATTCTATATATTGTAACAATATCATTAGATTTTAATATAACGGAAAAATTTTTTATAGCTGTATACTCTTCACCAAATTTAAAAATTTCATTTTGTAAAGCTTTATCTGTTCTTATAAGACTTTTATTTTCATTAAGTTCCAAATACCCATTTACTAGTGCAATTTGAATACATTCATTAGTAATATCTTTATATTCCTCAATCATTTGCTCTAAGCCTACTACATTACTAGAACTTTTAGTTAAAGATAACAGATTACAACCGATCCTATTAAGATTTAACAATTTTTTTCTACTATCTTTATTTAATATTAGAGGTAAGATAAGGTAAGATAAAAGTATATCTTTTTCTTGATTTTCATATGATGAATAAAAATGTACAATCAATTCCATTAGTTTAAAAGGATTATTTAAAATAGTATATATATTATTTATAGCTCTAGACATTTTCATCACCTAGTTTCCACTTAATATCTTCATTAACATCATCTGCAATCATATGCAGTATACCATTTCTAAATGTCTTTGGTGTATCAGAATAACTCATGAACTGTGGTACTTCATTTGTCATAATATCATCGTAAAAATTTTTTGATTCTTTTATGCAATCATCACCACAAATATTCCTGCTTGCCTTTCTATATAATCTTTTATAATTTTTTTTAGCTTCGTCCTCATAATCAACATATTTCCCTTTTGATACTTGACGTGTTAAAAACTCAGTTATTACCAATGAATGTATTTCGACATATTCTTTTATTGCATCTTCAATTTCTTTATGGTACTCAATCTCTTCTATTTTTTTAACAAATAAATGGCCTTTATATTCTTCATATTCAATTTCTGTACAACATTCTATCCTTGGAAATAAACTTTCTTTATCAATTAATAATTTACCCAATTTCTCACACTCATTATTGAAGTCATCGCATGTTATTTCCCATTTATCTTTATTATCACCTTTTGGCGATATTAAATATCCAAGTAAAGATCTTATATAATTATCCTGATTCTTCTTAGGAATGTTTCTAGCATATTTCATACATAATTGATTATATAATTCTACATCATCAGGATTGGACGAAACTATAATAAATTTTTCTAAAACATCTTTTAGTTTAATTCTATTTTCATCCTTAATAACTTCTTCTATTAATTCAAGTTTCCTTAAATCTTTCTTCTTCTTTTGAGCATATTTATTGTAAATTTCCTCTAAAACCTTAAACTTCTGATCTACATTTTTTGAATTCCAATCTTTCAATTTGGATCTCTCCCCAATACTCTGCGTCGTAAGCAATATTAATGTTTCAAATGCCTCAATATCAAAATTTGCGTCCACCCAATTTAAAAGAGTATTCCACAGGTTTTCATGAGTATCCGTTAAGCTATCCTTATATTTTTTAACTTCAATTTGTGATTTATCCTCTAAAGTTACATCACCAAACTTTTCTATTAATAGCTTTCTATTCTCTGGTAATTCAAATGCATATTTCAGTGCTATATAAAATTGATAAACAATACCGTCTATTGATGAAGATGCATCATTCCTAATTTTTTTATCACTCATACTCCCACCCCAAAAGCTTTCTGTACTAATTTAAACTGAAAGATTATACCTTAAATTGTTAAATATTCTTTAGTTATTATTTTACAATATATTCTATAAAATTTCCAATATTTCTTCCAAATTTCAACATTAAATTAATTAGTACTTATTTCTAATAGATCAGGAATTTAATATCTCAATGGGATATTAGATTTTCTAATTATAAAACTAGGCAATTCATAGCCAAGAGAATTAGTAAGTTGAATAATGCCATTAGCCATTTGGTCGTGGTGTTGAGTAGGAGATATTCCAATACTATCTATTCCCCAAAACTCTTCACTATTACAACTACATATAGGTATCTTTAAATATGGTACGGCAACACCATTTACTATTCTAAAATCATACATTTTTATGTTGGCTTGTCCGTCTTTATAAAATAACTTGTTTAGCTTATTTTTAGGTGCAATAACTACAAATCTATATTCTTCTTCTGATGCAAAACTTTCATCTTTAAAAAATACTGATATATACGAAATCCACTCTTTAAAATCTCTAGCTATTTTTAAATTTATTTCATTGCATTTTTCGTATTCAAGCCAAAATTTATATATGTTATTCATTCCTTTCAATATTCTACTTTGCTTTTCATCACTACTATAAATAACTTCACCATTTTCAATAACTACTTCTATCTCTTCATCTATCCATTCATCATCCAATGCCGGTACAAATAAACCTATATTATATCCATAATATGCTCCATTTTTAGCATAGTATTTCCACATACTTAGGCTATCACTATTCTTTGATGTTGACATAACAAAATAACGAGAAAGTTCGTTTTTTCCATTTATATCATAATATAAATCTTCATATTCACTAATTCTTATGTTGCTCATCAGATTATAAAAATCTTGCTCATAAATTCCTTTATTTTGATTCCAAAATAAATCTAATTCTTTATTAATCCCCAATCTTTCCCTATAATCATTAAGAAATTGGCAATCTGTAAAAAATATTTGTCTATTCCTCAAAATTCCTAAAAGCCCTTCAGGTGAGGTATAATGATAAAATGTTCCTGCCAAAGAATCAATAGCTGAATGTTTTGATATATAATTATTAGCCAAAGTATTCTTACCTAATTTTTTCTTATGTGAAATTTCCTTTTTCATTACATTTTCTTGCTGACTTTTTACCATATTACTTTAATCCCCTTTTAATTATGTAACTTATTTTATTATCCTAATTCTGAATCTATATTAACTCAAGCCTTACAGCTGCTTGCTATAAGTTATTTAAGATTATCTACACGTAGATATCTAGTTATTAAATATTTTCATTTTTTATTTCTACAATAACATTTTCATAGCTTGAATCTAGAATCGCTTTTGGATTTTGATCATATCCAAGTTCTTCTTTTGTATATATATACACTCTATTAGAAAGATAGTCTTGCAATAATCTGTCTGTAATATACTTATTACTATATATGACTTCCGATATATCGCCACTTATTGCCTTGACTAAATGATGAGTCCATATTCCATTATTCAAAATATCACTTGAATAAGAGCTTTGTCCTGGTTGGCAAGATAAAAATATTGCATAATACGGAAATTCGTTGGTAAGCAATTTTAGTTCCTCATCATTAATATCAGAAATTTGACTTCTCTCATTTTCATCTTGGAAGCTTTGTGCACAAGCATCTATAAAAATAAGTGCATCTTTACATTTAGATTTTCGTAAAGGATCAAGTAAAATTTTACGTAATGAAACTGCAGTTTCTGCTATATGATATTGATGCATATCATAAGTTGATAGATAATTTGTGATACCATTATGAAAACCATGTCCTACATAATAAAAAACTAAACGATCTTGTTCTGTTAAAGAATAAAATAAATTTCTAAAATCATACTCTAAAGTACTTTTCAACGCTTCTGCATCAGTAATCATGTAAATATCTTTTTCATCTACATTCATTGATTTAATCAACATTGCTTTAAATTTCAGTGCATCATTAATAGCATATTTAACGTTTGATATTTGATTTTCTTGTCTAGGGGCATAGTGTTCTATTGCTATAATAATCGCTATAGTTTTGTTAATATTAGAAATATTTAATATGGTTTTATCCTCTGGTACCTTTTCTTCTAAAACACTATTAGATTTTTCTCTGATATACTTTTGCTTCCCTAACAATATTTCATTTTCTGCTTTTTCTGTTTTGATCACAAATATAGATTTTTCTCCACTTTTTAACCAGTCATAAGTTACTGTTGGAATCGGTGAAAGTAGAGAAATTGCTTTTTTTATAATTTTAACTACCTCAAAATCAGCACTTAGTCCAACAATCTCATTTGACGTAAGTGAGGTTTCTTTAAGTCCGAAAATCAAGGTTCCTCCATCCGTATTAGCAAAAGACGAAATAATTCTTGCTATTTTTTGTGGAGCATATGGTATAGCATTAAAATCTAATACTTCAGATTTTGAATCATTTAGTAATGTTTCAAGTTCAGAGTCTTCAATATCAATATTTTTTACTGGAATTCTATTAATGCCAGTTTTTTTCAGAAGTTGCCCCAATGTTATTTGTTTTGGGATGTTTATACCATCTTCACACCAAAGTTCAGCATCTACATATTCAAGAACATCAAATTCAGAGGTGTAATAAATCAGTACTTCATCATTATCTGATGGTCTGGCTACTACTGTTATTTCATTTCCATTTTTTGTTACACCACCAATAATACTATCTGCCATCTTATAAAAATGTGAGCAATCATATTCCGGTAATTCCTTGAGATATTCCACTACATTAGTTACTGCTCTTGGAATACGTTGTTGTATATACTTCAATCGACCATACTCTGGTGTTGATAAATGAAAGAATTCAGGGGATATCTTTTTTTCATTGATTGCAGTCTCAATATCAGCAAAAGAATTTATTTTTTGATTCTTTGTTTCACACTCAAAATCACGTCTTATTTCCAAAACTTCTTCTGGTATATGGAGTTCTTCCTGCATAAAGTACTTTTGAATCTCATCATCAGTAGATCTAAGTAAAAAGTCTAATTTCTTATCGTGTCCAACTAGATGAAAATAGCGACATAAATATTCAGATAACTTTAATAATACACTATTAGCATTCCAAGGATTCGTTACATAAAGACTAGTTTCATCCAAATGAATATTCACACTCTTAATAAAATCAATACCTTTATACGCAATTTCAAGCTTTTCAGCTTGAAAAATTTCTAAGGTTTCAATTTTATCTTGTAGTTTTTCTAAGCTCTCTCTTGTATTATCATCACGCTCTTCATTTTCAATCCATATTTTAAAATATGGATTAATAATCTTCAATTGATTTTTCAAGCTCGAACAAACTTCTTCTTGAGTGTGAACTAGCTCAAATTCACTTTGTCTCAATAATTTTACTTTAAAGTACTTTAAGAATTTTTCTATGTTAGGATTTTTTTTGTTTTCAGCACTAATCATTATAAAACAATACTGATCTTGAAAAATAACTTCGTTACCATCTAAGAAATATTTTAGAGTATTGCATTCTGTGAATTTATTTTTCGTATTTAGCAAAAGTCCAGCATCAGCCCATTCTTCAACTTTTGAAATTTCATCAGTACTCCAATTAGTACATTGAGCTAATAACGCGGAGTAAATAGATTGAATTTTTTTGTACATATCATTCTTTATGATTCCGTTGTCATCGATATCTAATGAGATTTTACTGAGTAATTCTAAGTAGTCTGACAATTCTAAGCTTGTTCGAAAATTAAAGAAAGCTTTCCAATCTGGAGATAATTCTGGTCCATTGAATACAGGTAAATACTTCCCAGCAACAGCTTTTATCTCTTCTGTGTTAATAAGTACAGATTCTACAGTTTCACATTTTCCCGAAAGAGTAGGAATACATTGTATATTTTTAACAAACCATGGAACAAAGTTTTCGACTTCATTCCCGTTTGTCCGTCCAGGTCTATTCTCATGGCCCCAATATGCAATTGCTGGTGCTTTGATAATACTTGGCGAATAGTTTTCTATATAATCAGACCAAAATTTGAAAGCAAACTTAGGGCTATTTTCTGTAAGTTGAATATAGTTCATAGTTGTTATATCTCTGAAGAAATCCGCTGTAAAAGTAGTTTGGAATGGAGTAAACTTTTTATCCTTAGTTTCAAAATATTCACATTTAAATTCAGCATTGATTAATTCCAATTTAGAATATTTATTTTGGTATGACAATGCTGAAATTCCTTGATTAACTCCAAGCATCTTAAAAAAGCGTTTCCATTCATCCTTCTCAAGAGCATCTACACAATAAGTTTCACAGACAAAAATATCTTCCTCTATTATTTTTTCAATTTCTAGCCTTGGTTTATAATAATCTGAAAGAAAACAATCTTTGGCTGAACACAAGGATCCTTTTTTAGTAAGAAGTTTTATTCTAGATAGCTGTTTTATCAAATCTTCTTTAAGATTTCCCTTTCTATACAAACTAAACAAATCTCGAATTGTTTGTATAGCGTTATGGTTTGTTATATAACTATCGATATTAGGTATAATAGTCTGGGTTATATATGTTATATCTGTTTTTTCTTTTACTCCTAAACTTTCTAACCAATGTCTACTTTCTGGATCTTCGAGAAGCCAACTCTGCAATTCTTTATGCACAAAAGATAAGTCACTATTAGGATTATCCCAATTTTGATCATCTGCTGTGGGAAAACATATCTGATAAGGGTAATTAATACAATTCTTATGATCCCAAATAAATGGGAGCTCCCTAAGTACTTTTTCAGAAATATCTTTAACCTTATCCGATTCACAGAGTCTCTTGAAATATTTTATAAGCTCAATATTATAAGCTATTGTATGTGAATAAGTAAAATGTGTTGAAGATAGAAATGATTTTATATGCTTCCACTCAAAGCATGAGGAACCTAGTTCCTTAAGTTTATAGAAAAAATTAGAATCCCTGGCAAATTGCTTAGAACAACCAAACTCTTTTGCCCTATCCCTATCAATAAATTTCTTAATAGGCTCTTCACCTATGAATTTTTTCTCAGATAAATACGTAAAATCAACTATTGTGTCTTCAATTTTAATTGAAAGTCCTTCTCTAGAAATAACAAATGGAACATTTTTTAGTGCTTCTCTAATTCCCTCATTAAATTTTCGTCCTAACTCGTCAGAAATGGTTTCCTTAGGTATTAATTGATATGCTTGAAAATCAAACTCAGTTTTCACTAGTTCTGAGATCCACTTAAAAATTTCAATGGCAATTATTTTAAAAAGCCATTGGTTCCATTTTGAATCAGCATGAAGTGATTCACGATTAGCGGCAGTTAAAAAGCTTGTATTAACAAGTACTGGCAAAGAATACTTTGTTTCATCAGTTGGTAAATATGAGTATAGGAGTTTTTCTTGATTAGAAAGCTCTGTAATCCCATCACTCCCAACTTTAGCAGCTAAAGACAACTCTATAGAATCAGCATTGAGTAACTTCTCTGGAATATTTCTTTCATCTTGCAGTACAGCCCTTACATCTTTAGGGACTGTTAAATTAATTATCTTTATTAACCAGTCAACTTTTGCTCTGCTGCCTTTCTGTAAAGTAATTCTATCCTTTCTTGTTCGATCTATTTTAACAGTAACTGCTTCTGTTATATCAAAATTAATTTCACAGATATTTTTAAGAAATAAAAACATATTTAAATTTTGAGATAAAATTTGAGCAGCCTGACTCGTCTCATTCACATTCTTCATTTGAATTATTGTTGCAACATTTGCGTTATTTTTTCTAAGAAATTGATCAATGCCCTCCAAAACTTCTTCTACTTCTGTATATATAGGTATTATCTGCCAAGGAAATTGGAATTTTCGGTCGTTATTTTCCTCCCAAACTACCTTTGTTTCTTCCTCCCATTTCCATTCGAATGGATATGAAGCATCAAATCTAAAATATTCCTCTTTTGTGTATATCGTTACGTTATCAGATTGTCCAAAAACTGATTTAAAACCAATTCCTTTATACCCTGTTTTTGTCAAATCTGATTTTTTTGTACCATTATTTACATTACAAATTCCTTGAAGATCACGAGTAGTGAACGGTTTCCCTGAATGAGCAACGACTAAGTTATCACCAAAAATTTTTATCCATACTTTGACATCTTCACTATTTTGAGAAGAATCATCTGCATTTTGTAAAAGTTCATAAATAAATCGCTTTGAATCTGTATATAAGTCACCTGATAATGCGTTAAGTGAACTTGCTTGATTTACTGCCTGACTAGGGTTTGCATAATTGGTATTGTCTAAAAAAATTTTTTCAATGTCTGCTTTCAAACTCATTTTGATCTCCTTTCCGCATCTATTACTTGCGGCACATATAGTAATGAAAAGTAGTTTTCACTATCTTCAAATGGAATAGTTATACAATAAACTAGATCGGAAGA
>NZ_JBSQIL010000021.1:0-25869 GCF_055108775.1 Soehngenia sp.
CTCTGTAATTATCTAAACCTACCCAATTCACAGCGACTCCTGGTACTGCTTGCCAATCTGTCATCGAGTAATAAATTCCCATAAAGAAAGGAATTATTACAACAATAATGAACGAAAATAACGCAGGAGCCAAAAACAGCCAAAAAACTAATTTATCTTTTGTTTGTCTTTTCATTAATATTCCCCTCTTCATATAAATATATGAAAGGGTAAAATACCCTTTCATATATTTTCAAAATTATTTTAAGGACTCGATAGCTCTTGCAACTTGATCTATAAAGCCTTGTTTGTCAATATCCCCTTTTGCATAACTTTCATATATTGGTCCAAGAGTTCCCATACCAAAGCCATCAGGCATGTCGTTCTGCAACCAAGTGTATGAACCATTTTCTCTTGCCATCCATTCAGTAACATTCGCAGAAAGTGGAGTGCTTGGTTTTATTGTTACATTATTAAATGCTGGTACCATTTTAGCTTCATTTACCATATAGTTATGCCCTTCTTGAGTTGTTGCCATATAGTTTAAGAAATCTTTAGCTACTTCAATGTTCTTGCTATCTTTATTTATTACATAGAATGAAGGAGCTCCAATGAAAATAGCATTATGCTCTCCTTTTACTGAAGCATGTGGGACAAATCCCATAGGAAAATCAACACCGTTTTGTACTAACCATGGATCAATCCAGTTCCCTTGATGTATAAATACAGATTTTTCAGTTGCAAATTGACCAACTTGAGAGTCGTAGTTACCTGTTAAAAGAATGCTTGGGTCAGAATACTCGAATAATAACTCAACCCAATCAGCATATTCAGTCAAACGTTGCATATCTACTTCTCCATTATTCAATTTGTCTAAAACAGTCCTATCTCCATAAGGAAGACCAGCAGATAAATAACCATTAAAGTTATGAAGCCCTGTTACCCACCTCATATCAGGTCCAGCTGCCATAGCAACTACAGAAGTAATACCTAATTCATCTTTCATATTATCTAATTTCTCAAAAGCTTCCCTGAAAGCTTCTTGACTTGTTAAAGTTGCTGGATCAATATTTGCTTTAGCAAGTAAGTCTTTATTATATGCTAAACCCCAAGCTTCAACAGATACAGGAAAACCATAAACTTTTCCATCTACAGTAAATTCAAGATCTGTTAAATCTATCCATTCATCATCAGTAAATTCAATGATTTTTGAATTCCAAGTATTATATCCACCCATACCTTCAATAACAAATATATCAGGTTCCCTGTCAGATTGGAATTCAGCTTTTAAACTATCTTGGTATGGAGTATCTCCCCCAGTTGTCTTTACAATTATTTTATTACCAGTTGCTTCTTCATACTGTTTAGCAAACGCTGTCAATTGTTCCCCAATTTCTACCTTGTTCTGATAAATTACTACTGCATCGTCATCATTACTTCCAGATGAAGTACATCCGGCTAAAAGTGAAATCGTTAACACCAAGCTCATAAACAACACTAAATACCTTTTTTTCATGTTTATCCCCCTTTAATAAATAAATGTGATATTACAATGATGCTTAATTACATTATATGAAACCGGTTCCAATTTTGCAATAACTATTTATTTTTTAATACTAAAAATTCATATGGCCCTATAATTATTTGCTCTTTTTCAAAATTCAAATCCTTCCCTTGCAATAAATCAACCATACGAGAATTTATTCCTTGCCTTCTCAATTCTGAAGTATTTAAAAACTGCCTATCTTCAGAAAAGTTAAAAATTAACAACAATTCATTCCCTTCATCCCTAAATTGTTGGATGATCAATATATGTTTGTTCTCAACCTGAATAATTTTTTCAGATATTATTATACTGCCTAAAGAATGTGCTGTTCTCAAAGCAATTAATCTCTTTAAATTGCATAATATTTGTCTTTCAATAGAATCGCATTTTTCTATATTATCCAATTTACTCCAGTCAAAATTTTGTCTATGGAGCCATCTAGAATCATGTTTCTTTTTAGGATCATTCTTGTAGTCATAGTTATTTAATAGTCCAATTTCATCACCACTATAAATCATAGGAATTCCTTTTCGTAACAAGACAAGTGCATTTATTAAATAGATTCTCTTTAAAGCTAATTCAAGCTTATATAAATCCTTTTCAGCTAGTGCCTTTTCTAAACCCGCAAGGCTAGCTAATGTGCCTGAATTTCGAGCATCTTTTGTTATCGGATCATATTCATATAATTCTCCTATAGAAAAACTATCTGGATAATTCCCTAAATAAAAGTCGATAAGAAATTGTTTGTGCATGAAAGGATCAAAACCTAATTCTCTTAATTTTGATTCATCTAATCCCCATCCTATATCATCATGGCATCTTGCATAGTTTATCCATTCCGTAGAAAGTTCATGATTAATTATCGGCATATGTGAAATGTGTCTGGCATCACGAGTTGCTAAAGAATTCCATATTTCAACCATATATGATGCGTTATACAATAAATCACATTCAAGACCGTTATTGCTGCCAAAATATCTAACTATAATTTCTGGGGCGACTATAGACTCACCCAATAAAACAGTTGAAGGAGAAAAATCAGCTAATACAGTTCTAAATATTTTAAGTATGACATGAACTTCTGGTAAATTCCTACAAGATGTGCCTATAGTTTTCCATATATAAGGAATAGCATCCAATCTTATAACATCTATACCCAAATTTGCATAAAATAACAATATCGATAGTATCTCTTCAAATACTTTAGGATTTCTATAATTCAAATCCCATTGAAAAGGATAAAACGTTGTCATTACCCATTTATTTAAGTCTTTTATATAGGTGAAATTTCCTGGCGCAACTTTAGGAAAAACTTGATTCATAGTAGACTCATATTGCCTTGGTATAGTATAGTCATCATACATGTAATAATAATTCTGATATTCTTTAATACCAGACTTAGCCTTTATCGCCCATTCATGATCATCCGAGGTATGATTAACAACATAATCTATACAAATTCTTATTCCATTTTCATGAAAAATATTAATAGCTTTTTTTAAGCTTTCTATATCCCCCAATTGAGGATTGATTTTTCTATAATCCTTTACTGCATAACCTCCGTCGTTTTCTCCTATTCTCGGCTCGACTAATGGCATTAAATGTATTAATGTAATACCAAGATTTTTAAAATAATCAATTTTTTCATATAATCCAGCTATGTTTTTGTTAAAAAAGTCAACATATAACATCATTCCTACTGTGTTTGTTGAATGTATCCAATCTGGAGAGTCATTAATAAATAAGTTTTGCCTTCTCTCGTTATAACTCCTAGAAATCATCTCAAGTAATTCATCAAAGGCATGTTTTTGGTTAGGATATAATCTTAGATAATCCTCCGAAATTAAATCTTTCAATTTATCAATATCTATTTCAAAGCACCTCCTTCTTACAAATATTTTATGAAACCGGTTTCATATTGTCAACAAAAATTTTTATAAATTTTTTTATTATATATATTGACAATATATATTTTTTATGATATATAATAATTAGCACTCAGGAAGTGAGTGTGCTGATAAAAATCTAAATAAAAATCTAATTTTATAAAGGGGGTTGTTACTATGGCTGGCTTAATTCCTTTCAACAGAAGAAGAGATTTAGCTACAAGAGGTTCAGGAATTGATGAATTTTACAATATGTTAGATGACTTCTTCACAAGTGATTGGCCATTTAAAAGAAGCCTTGAAAGCGACACCTTTAAGTTAGATGTTGTTGATAACGGAAATGAATATCTTATAGAAGCAGAATTAGCAGGTGTAGATAAAAAAGACATAAATATTGAAATGGCCGATGGTCGTTTGGAAATATCTGTCACAAAAGATGAAAGCAAAGAAGAAAAAGACAAAAACTATATTCACAAAGAAAGATATTACAGTTCCATGTCTAGATCTATATATCTAGCTGATGCTAAGAGTGAAGGATTAAAAGCAAAATTAGAGAATGGAATATTGAAAATAACCGTTCCTAAAGAAGAGATAAAAGAGAATAAAGTAAAAGTAGATATCGAATAATGAGAAGAGCATTTATGCTCTTTTCATTATTATTTTTTATATTTACATAAATATGATTAAAAATATGATTAAATTGTAATAATCATGTGTATATAATAATGTAAATATAATATTATAGGAGGTACCGATATGACTTCTTTAAAACAATTTGCATCAAACATCGCTGTTAATCAAGTTTTAAATTACGTAGACAAAAACCCTAAGGAAAATCTCAATAAGATATTAAATCTTAGTGAAAAGTTCTTAACAAATCCAAGAGATATAAAAGTTCTGTATATGATGAGAAACACATTAAACAATGAAGATAGTAATTGGAAACTACTAGCAGACAGATTCTTTGAGCAGACTACCTTGAATTGTCAAAAAAAATTTATCAATAATTTTTTAATCAATTCAAATGTATATGGTACTCAATTGAGAAATGAAAAAAAAGCTGAGTTAGAAGTATCAATACCATGGGCAATATTGATGGATCCGACTTCTAGATGTAATCTCAAATGCACTGGATGTTGGGCAGCAAACTATGACCAAAAAGATGATCTTTCATATGAAACGATGAATAGAATTGTAAATGAAGGAAAAGAGTTAGGAATATATGTTTACCTTTTCTCTGGTGGTGAACCTTTCATTAAGATTAATGAAATTCTCAAATTATGTGAAGAACATCAAGACTGTTACTTTACTTGTTTTACTAATGGTACATTGATTACAAAAGAAGTTGCGAAAAAAATTGCAGAAGTTGGTAATTTCGCACCTGGCATTTCAATTGAAGGTTTTGAAAAAGACACAGACTTTAGGAGAGGAAATGGAACTTATAAAAAGGTCCTTCAAGGGATGGACAATCTCAAGGAGGCTGGGGTAATTTTTGGTACATCTATGTGTTATCATCATTATAATTACAAAGAAATTGTTTCAGAAGAATTTATTGATTTTCTAATAGATAAAGGCGCTTACTTTGTGTGGCTATTTACATATATGCCAATAGGAAAGGATGCTGATATTGATCTTTGCGTAAGACCAGATGAAAGAGCTTATATGTATAGAAAAGTTCATGCTCTTAGAAATGAAAAACCAATATTTTTAATGGATTTTTGGAATGATGGTGAATATGTAAATGGGTGTATAGCTGGAGGAAGACAATATTTCCACATTAATGCCCATGGGGATGTAGAACCTTGTGCATTTGTTCATTACTCGGATACAAATATTAAAAATGTATCTTTAATTGAGGCTTTAAATAGCAATATATTTAAAGCTTATCAAAAAAGACAACCATTCAATGAAAATCACTTAAGACCATGTCCTATTCTTGATAATCCGAATTATATAGTAGAGATTGTTAATGAAAGTGGTGCAATCTCAACTCAACCAATTGATAAAGAAAAGCCAGAGGAGCTTTTTGAAAAATGTTCTAATATAGCTGATAATTGGGCAAGTGTCGCAGATGACATATGGAATAATAAAGAAATAAAACAAAATAGATAATGTTAAACAACCCTATTGTTTAGGGTTGTTTTTTTGTTCATCAAGTTTTTCATATATTTTTTGTTTAATCTCGATAATTTGATCTACTAAGCTCTCAAGTTTGTCTTTTGTTAATTTAGGATATACTTTGATTAAATATATCTGTCTATTCTTTACTCTCATAGCTAAGTTTGAAATTTTATTACTTAATAGTTCATCCTGAATTTTTTTCAAATTTAATTCACCTGCTATATTTTTTAATTCAGCCAGAATATTTTTCAACTCTATAAGCGAACTAATAGTTAAAGTTACATCAACAACAAACACAATTAACGTTATATTATGAATAATTACAAGTGTAGGTAAACTAAAGTTTGATAAAAACATTTCTATAGTTGGCTGTATGAAATCTATTAAGATTATTGTAGCAATTCCCCACAAAATTGAGAATTTGAGCGATATATATCCTTTAATATTAAATTTATTTTCACTATAATCCCACCACTTATTCCCAAATAGTCTTTCTAGGGTTAGCCCTGTTATAAGTTCAATTAAGGAAGCTAATATTGATCCTGCTAGGAAAATTAAGATTGGGTTGTTGGGTAATCTGCTTAGTAAGGTTATCATAATGATTGCACCTGTCCCATATATAGGACACCATGGACCATTTAAAAAACCTCGATTAATAAGCTTTTTTTCAGTATATAAATGAAATACTACTTCTGCAACCCAGCCAAGCATTGAATAAATAATAAAATACAAAAAATAATCAAAAAAAATTTCCCTATAATCCATATTTCACCTCTTTAATAGTATTTTTTAATGTATCTTACTGTTTCTATCACATAATTTATTAATAACTATGTTATTAATCTTATTATAATACTACAGCATTTCGTAAGCATTATCAATAGATTTTAATTAACATCTTGTTCTTAATATTCTATCTATGAAAGTTTACTTCATTATATCTAGGGTATATAGAAATTAAATAATAAATAGGGGGTAAAAATTATGTTTGAAGGTAAAGTAGCTATTGTTACAGGCGCTAGCGGTGGAATAGGTAGTGCAGTTGTAAAACAACTAAGTGAAAAGGGTGCAAAACTTACTCTTGTAGGAACAAGTCAAGAGAAGTTAGATAAATTAGCAAAAGATTTAAACTTGAAGGAAGGCCGATTTATTGCCGTCCCTGCTGATGTATCAAAAGAAGAGGATGTAATAAACTATGTAGAAAAAACTATTGAAGCTTTTGGCCAAATTGACATATTAATAAATAACGCTGGTTATGAAAGCAAAGTTACACCAATTGTAGACACACCAATTGATGATTTTAAACGGGTAATGGGAATAAATGTAGAAGGCGTATTCAATGGGATGAAATATGTTCTTAAACATATGATCCCCAGAAAATCAGGAGTAATTGTAAATACTGCTTCTGTTGCTGGTCTAATGGGTTCTCCAGGGCTTTCCGCATATACAGCAAGTAAGCATGCAGTCGTAGGTTTAACTAAAACAGCAGCTTTAGAAGTTGCTCAATTTGGAATTAGAGTTAATGCTGTAGCTCCATCTCCTGTTGACAACAGAATGATGAGATCAATTGAAGATGCTATTACTGGTGGTAAAGGTGAAATGGCAAAAAAAGAGTTCGAAAAAAGCATTCCTCTAGGCAGATATGCTTCGAATGAAGATATTGCAAATATGATTGTATTTTTAGCATCAGACAAAGCTTCTTTTATAACAGGAGGAATATACAGAGTTGATGGCGGAATGGGCGCTAAATAAAGCACTGTTTTTTACAGTGCTTTATTTTTTTATTGCATTCTTAATTAACGATAGTTAAAATATAATTGTAATGATAATAAATTTTAATAAAAAATTGGATAAGAAATATATAAGGAGAATCTTTATGAACTTAATTTCTACTCTGAAATTAAACAAAGTTGATGCAAACTATTTTGAATATGTCGATTCTATATACGATTTGATTCATCATGACAAAGTTAAATCAATGGATAATTTTATACAACATGGAGATATCAGTACTTTAAACCATGCGTTAAATGTTTCATATAAAAGCTATATTATAAGTAAAAAATTGAATTTAAAATATGTTTCATGTGCTAGGGCTGGTTTATTACACGATTTTTTCTTGTATGATTGGCATAACCATGAGCCTCTAGATAATTTGCACGGTTTTATTCACCCAAAACTAGCTTTAAAAAATGCTGAAGAAAATTTTCAACTTAGTGATTTGGAAAAAGACATTATAGTAAAGCATATGTGGCCTTTAACTGTTAAATTTCCTAAATACAAAGAATCTTATGTGGTATGCTTGGTTGACAAATACTGTTCAATTCAGGAAATTGTTAATAGTAATTTAAGTAAATTTTATAAAATGTTTTCTACAATTAAAGGTTCTATTAAATCAATTATTAGTATCAACTAGTTTCTGTATTCGTTACCATTGTTACTGATATGATAACTATGATAGCTCCTATTAATTGTATAGGGCTCAGCCTCTCATCATATAACAAATAACTGAATATAAATGTTACAACAGGAACTAAGTTTAAAAAAATAGCGGTTACAGAAACTGATGTATTATTTAATGCATAAAGATAAATGTAATTAGCAACAGCAGAGCAAATGATAGCTAGAAACAAAAAATTTAATAAAATATTAGTATTGACTAAATCCCATCTGACTTCTTCAAAAATTATAAATGGTATAAATCCTATACAACCAATTAGGCTTTGATAAAAAGCAATTGTTATATCAGAATATTTTTCGAATAGTGGTTTTGTTATTATCAAATACACAGCAAAAGATATAGATGACAAAAACATTAATGAATATCCGACTATACTTCCACCTTCTAATTTTGCACCAATAACTAGAAATACTCCAATTATAGAGAGAATTATTCCAAGCATAGAGATTATATTTATCTTCTTCTTCAAGATAAATCTTTCAATTATAACTGTTATTACAGGCAACATAGCTACAATAACGGAAGCATCATTTGCACTTATTCTCATCAACCCATTATTTTCAAGGATATAGTATAGTGTTATACCCGTTAAACCAGCAATTATTAGCAATGGTAAATCTTTCTTATCTATTTTTTCTGATATTTTTAATCTTTTCATCATTAAATATTGAATTATCCCAGCAATCAAAAATCTATAAAATGCTAAACTAGCAGGAGGAAAGGCTACTAGTGATATTTTTATACTGATAAAGGATATCCCCCATGCTAGTACTGTTATAAGTAAAAATATTATCGATATTATTTTTTTACTATTCATCTTTACATTCTCCCAGATCTTAAAATAGAAATCAAAAGCCAAAACCCTAGAATACCTGCAAATAAATAACCACCTAAGCCCAATATCGATATATCCATAATCTTTGGCCCTAAATTTCTATTTAGTATAAGTGAAGAACTAAGGATTATTGCAGAAACTATGATAGCAAAAACAACTCTATTTATCATTCTATTTGTTTCGCTAATTATTTCATCAAGATCTTTAACATTTAATCCCAACTTGGTATCATCATTATTTATCTTTTCTATCAATTTCTGCAAAGACACCGGTATCTTTAGACCTGCTTTATATGCCAAATAACTTTCCAATAAATTTTCTTTTAGCTCTTTCTTTAAATTATCACTATTCATTAATTTCGACTTTACATATGGAATTACTATATCCATCATTGTTATAGTTGGATCTAATATGGTCACAAGTCCTTCTATAGTGATCAAACTCTTAGAAAAAATTACCATATCTTTTGGCATTTTTATATGATTTTTCTTTGCTACATTAAAAATTTCTTCCATAACTTTAGATAACTCAATCTCTTCAAGTGAACTCTCAATATATTTGTCATATATCACTGAAATGTCTTTTTTTAAATTTAATTTATCTATATCTGAATTAAAATCCCCTATCCTGATAACAGCATTTGTCATCATATCCAAGTCCTTCATTGCAATAGCGGTTATTAGGGCATTGAACTTTCTTCTCAAACTAATTTCTAAAAATCCCATTATTCCAAAATCAAGGTATGCTATCCTGTTTTTATAAATCATCAAATTGCCTGGGTGAGGATCTCCGTGAAAAAATCCATCTTCGAGTACCTGTTTCATGTAATTTTGTACTAGTTTTACAGCTATGTCATTTAAGTCATAACCTTCTGAATTTATCTTATCTATATCCGATATTTTAATGCCCTTTACATATCCCATTGTCAAAATCTTCTCGGTTGTATAATGTCTATAAACTTCAGGGCAATATATATATTTTACATCTTTATTATAATTTCTAAACTTATCCATATTTTCTGCTTCAATTAAAAAATTCAACTCGTTTATAGCGCTTTTTTCAAGTTCCTCAATTACATTGTCAATATCTACTAAATCCTCAGGAATTACTCTCTTAATAAATCTCGATATTCTCTTTAAAATATGTATATCCCCAAGCATTTTTTCTTTAATGTAAGGTCTTTGAATCTTAACAGCGACTTCCTCTCCAGTAAGGAGTAATGCAAGATGAACTTGTGCCATTGATGCTGAAGCTAAAGGAATTTCATATATTTTTATGAAAACCTCTTCTATATTCTTATTAAGCTCTTCTTCAATGATTGGTTTTAAATAATTAAACTCTTCAGGTTTAACATCATCTTGCAATTTATTAAACTCTTCAATATATGGACCTGGGATTAAATCTGGTCGTGTCGATAATATTTGGCCAATTTTAACAAAAGTTGGGCCAAGTTCTTCAAATGCTTTTCTCAACTCATAAGGATTATTAAGCCCCTGTATTCCATTATTTAAACCATGTTTAACAAAAACTGCTATGATCTCTCTAAGCCTAGAAGTTGTTCTAGTGTTATCCATTTTATCACCTGCATTTGAAGAATACCCTGCAAAATGCAGGGTATTCTATTATTTGTTTTCTAACTTATCAAGTCTAGTTTTTAATTCTTCAATATCTAGTTTCGTAGCTAAATTAAGTTCAGCTATTATTTCTTTTACGTCTTCCTTTGTCAATAAAGCATCTTTAGTAATGTTCTTTGTCATTTTTCTTTTTAGCTCTTCATTGAGTTCTTTGCCTTGTTTTACAGTTAACTCACCTTTTTTTACAAGTTCGTCAATAATCTCAGTAGCTTTTTCGTAAGTAAAAGCTAAACTCCCAATCCCAGCTAGCAAAATATTACTTAAATTAAATTCCATAATATCGCCTCCTTTCATATATCTTACTTTCTATCTTACTTTCAAAAAAATACTCTGTCAAGTTTTATATGCATTAAACCCTCATTGATATTGTTTATTCAGTTTAAACGCATCTAATTGAGATATGAGCATTCCAGCCAACATCAATCCACAACCAACATATCCTCTTATATCCAAACTCTCGTTAAGAAATAATATCCCCCCAATAACTGCAAAAACGGCTTCCATGCTTAAAGCTATGGCTGCTGGTCCAGGTTTTGCATTTCTTTGTGCGACAACCTGTAAAGTATAAGCTATCCCAACAGAAAGTACTCCACCATAAATAATGGGAATATATGCATTTATTATAGAATTCAATTCAATAGTTTCAAATAATATTGCTACGATAAATGATAAAAACGAGCAAGTTGCAAATTGTATTTGAGATAACCTTAGAGGATTGACCTTGTTTGTAAACTCTCCAATAAGTAAAATATGGGTTGCCCAAAAAAATGCACCTATTAATTGCAATAAATCTCCAAAAGCTATAGAAAAATCTTCCTTAATGCTTAACAAATACAGTCCTACTACTGCTATTGTAGCACCTATCCAAATATATTTATTAGTTTTTTGTCCTATAACAATTCCCATAATAGGTACTAAAATTATGTATAAACTAGTAATAAAACCCGCTTTAGCTGCTGTAGTATATACTAATCCAACCTGTTGAAAGCTAGAACCTGCAAACAAAACTATGCCAGCCAAAATTCCGTATTTTACGACTTTAATATCTATTTTCCTTAAATCTCTTTCTCTGTAAAATATTCTAACTGCAGGTATTAGAGATATACTACCAAGCAAAAACCTTACAGCATTAAAGGTAAATGGACCAAGATAATCCATACCTACACGCTGTGCTACAAATGCTAACCCCCAAATTGCTGCAGTTAAAAGCAATAATAGATTTGACTCAAGTTGTTTGTTTTTCATTTAAATCCTCCAGAAATATTAAATTTACTGTTAATTTATAACAATATTTTAACACCTAATTGAAATAAAATAAATATTCAAAAGAATTTTAATGCTTTTTCACTTAACATCGATTATATTGACATTGTGTCAATATATATATAGACTTTAAATAAATTAGTTTTTTAAATCTTTTTAGAGGTGATATGATGGTAAAGTTTGCTGAAAGAATTGAAAAAATACCAGATGATCCACTTAATGAAATAATGAAATTATCATCTGATAAAGAAATAATTTCATTCAGTCTAGGAAGTCCTTCAAAGGAAGCTTATCCAACAGATTTTGTAATCGATATTACTAGAAAGCTGCTCACCGAAAATCCTACTACAATGCTTTCATATGGCCTTCAAGAGGGTTATGAGCCTCTCAGAAGAAATTTTATTGATCATATCGCAAATGAAAGAAATATAAAAGCAGATTTAGATAATGTATTAATAACCACAGGAGCAACGCAAGGTATAGAACTAGTAGCACAAGTTCTTATAGAAAAAGGTGATGTTGTTTTAGTAGAATCTCCAACATTCTTCGCCGCTCTTCCAGTTTTTATTAAGTATGGAGCAAAATTAGTACCTGTGAAAATGGACTCTGATGGTATCGATGTTGAAGATTTGGAATATAAATTAAAAAGATATAATCCAAAATTGTTATACACAATCCCTACTTTTCAAAATCCTACAGGTATTACTTTGTCAAAAGAAAGAAGAATTGCTATTAGTCAACTAAGTGATAGATATAACACAATAGTTCTGGAAGATGATCCCTATTATGATTTACGATTTGTCGGAGAGCATTTATTGCCTATAAAATCTTATGAAAAAAATGAAAATGTAATTTATTTAAGTAGTTTTTCAAAGATTTTAGCTCCAGGACTTAGAGTTGGAGCTATAGTAGCAAATAAAAATATCATAAAAAAGTTGATTTTAGCTAAGAGTGGAGCAGACACAAACACCTGCATACTTTCTCAAGGTATATGCTCAGAATTTTTAGAAAGTGGTTTTTATAAGGAACATTTACATAATATTTACCCTATGTATCTAAATAGATTAAATAAAATGATTGAGTGCATTAATGATTTTTTCCCGAATGATATCACTTTTGTAAAGCCAAATGGTGGTTTGTTTATTTGGTTAGGATTTTCAAATGATATTGATACAAATTCAATTTTAAAAGCTTCTTCAAAGAAATATAAAGTTTCATATGTTCCAGGTGATATTTTCTTTTTAAATCCAACAGAAGGTAAAAATTTTATTCGTTTAAACTATTCATCTAATGATGAATTTACCATAGAACAAGGAATGAAAAGATTGGGCATGGTATTTAAAGATCATATAAATGGATTGGCTTTCTTTTAATATTGATAAAATTCAAATGATCAAATTTAAAATTTATTCTTCTTATGTAAATACTTTATTAAATCATTAGTGTCTTTTTTCACTAAGTCGGATTCACCAGCTAATGATTCTAAATGATGAGTAAATTCATGCAATAGAGTTTCTTTTAGTCTGCTTCGTAAAAATTCTATTGATCTATTAGGATATACTTTTAAAAAAGAACCATAGTATATTCTTATATGTCTTCCTGTTATGCTAACATGGTATTCACCCAGTATATAAAGAGGAGATTCATCGTTACTCATTTTATGAAGTTTAAATTCAGGCAATAAAACTATCCCTTCGTTTAATTCATAAAAAAACTCTTTAGGAATCTCTAAAACAATTTCATCAAGAATATTATTTATTTCGTCAATACTTGGAAATACTTGCATTATTATACCTCACTCATAACAATAATCCGATTAAATTAAAATTACAAAAAGGCATTCAAAGATAGTTCTTAGAATGCCTTTTAATTAATTTATTTTATATTAGATCCACTTGATCCTAGTACATTCTTAATCTTATGTTGTACCATTCCTTTTATTGCATCTCTTGCTGGCCCTAAATACTTTCTTGGGTCAAACTCTGATGGATTTTCTGCCAAGAATTTTCTTATAGCAGCTGTCATTGCTAATCTCAAGTCTGTATCTATGTTTATTTTAGCAACATTCATGCTCGCTGCTTTCCTTAACATTTCTTCTGGTACTCCTTGGGCTCCTGGAATATTGCCTCCATATTTGTTGCAAAGTTCAACAAACTCAGGAAGGACTGTTGAAGCTCCATGTAGCACTAATGGTGTATTTGGAAGCTTCTTACCAATAATCTCAAGTCTTTCAAAATCCAGTTTTGGTTCACCCTTAAATTTATATGCTCCATGACTAGTCCCAATTGCAACAGCTAGTGAATCCACTCCTGTTCTTTCAACAAACTCAACTGCTTGATCAGGATCTGTATAAGTAGCATCTTCTTTGCTTACATTAACAGCATCTTCAACTCCAGCTAATCTTCCTAATTCAGCTTCAACTACGACCCCGTGAGCATGTGCATAATCAACTACTTCTTTTGTAATTCTAATGTTTTCTTCAAATGGATAGTGAGAAGCATCTATCATTACCGATGTAAATCCATCAGCTATACATTGTTTAACTATTTCCAAATTTTCACCATGGTCTAGATGTAAAACTATATCCAAACCACTTTCTTCAACTGCTGCCTCAACCAATTTTCTTAAATAAATTGAATTTGCATATTTTCTTGCGCCTGCTGATACTTGCAATATTATCGAAGATTGTTCCTCTTTTGCTGCCTCTACTATTCCTTGGATTATTTCCATGTTGTTAACATTAAAAGCTCCTATCGCATATCCACCTGCTTGAGCTTTTTTGAACATTTCAGTTGATGTAACTAATGCCATGTTTTTCACTCCTTTTATTTAATTATATGTTTTATACCCAATTAATGAGTAAAAAAAAACTTATACTATATTTTATATTACCATAAAATAAGAATTTTTCTATGAATATATAAATAATTTAGCTAAACAAATAAAAGTGCAACCCCAAAAACCGATATAATTGCACCTAAGATTTCTTTAAAAGAAATCTTTTCATTAAATATTTTTATAGAGAAAGGTATTATAGTTATCGGTGTTATCGAAGTAATTGTAGAAGATATGCCAGCTGTAATATACTTTAATGATACCAATGATAAGCTCACCCCAATAAACGGTCCAAAAAAAGCTCCTAAAGCAGTATATCCTATAGCTGGTTTATCGGTCAATGATTTTTTTAATTCTAAAAATCCTCCTGTGAATATTGCAAAAATTAAAAAGCTTAAAAAACCACCTATAATTCTTATTTGCGTAGCAGCAAGAATATTGAGTCCTTCTATTCCTACTTTGCTTAAAATTAATCCACCAGCTTGTCCAAATGCTCCAATAAAAGCAAACATCAATCCTCTAAATGAATACTTTACTCTCATTTTGTCTACATCATCATCTTTGCTTAAAATAACTATTGCTATTCCTAATAAAGTAATCACCATGCCAAAAAAACTACGCAATGATATAGATTCTTTAAACAACAAGTATTCGAGTAATGCTGTCAGAGGAGGGCTAGTTGCCATCATAAGCATAGATATTCTTACTCCAACTTCAATATATGCCTTTAACATAAAATAGTCTCCGATAAAAAAACCTACAAATCCAGAAATTATCAAATAAATCCAGTTTTTCAAGTTTGCATCTACCGGAAACATAATTCCTCGTGTTATAAAAGCAGTGATGCTTAAAAATAAAAATCCAAATAACAATTTAAAAAAATTTGTACTAAAACTCCCAATCCTTGGAGAAGCTTTTCCAAGAAAAATACCAACTAACGTCCAGCTAAGTGCTGTACCTAATGCTGACAATTGACCGATTATTCCCATTTTTTACCTCTCTGATTAAAATTTTTCAAAACATCTCAATAGCATTATAACTGCCTCTTGCCTAGTTGTACTACTCTGCGGATATAATTTCCCTTTATTACCTTTTATTATACCTTCATTATATAAAGAAATAAGACTATTCAATGCATAATCAGATACTTTTTCATCTATCATAATAGGCTTATTATTCATTACAATTTTTTCGTTTGTCAATTTTAATAGTCTTTCAATCATAACAGCAATATCTTCTCTAGTTATTGGGTGAGTTGGCCTGAATGTTTTGTCAGGATAGCCTTTAACTATCCCTAATTCATAAGCTTTCAAGACTTCCACATTTTCAACATCGATAAATGGATTAGAATGGTAAGGCACACTTGTAGAAAGTTTCTTTTCATAATATAAAACTGCTAATTCACAAAATTCTTCTCTAGAAATAATAACTTGCATATCTGAAGAAATTCTTTCAGAAATCAAATTATACTTTAATGCTCTGTTTAGTTCTTCTAATGCCCATGCACTTGCATAATTGAAAGGATAAATGCGACCAATAGATATATTTGGACTATATTCTCCATAATATGTATAATTACCTAAAATGTCTCTTAAATTTAATCCATATCTAATTTTAAAATTATAAGATGTAAAAGATAAGTCGTTATAATCACAGTCAAGCCCTAAATTACCAACATTAAAAATAATACTTGCTAACCCTTTTTCATCTATAATAACATCATTATATTTATAATTAAAATTCTTTAAAGTTACATAATCATCATTTCTTACATATAAATTTATTTGATAAAATACATCTTTATTTCCATTTTTATATATGTATTGGTTTAATAATTCATCGTTTTTCCAAGAAATCTTAATTTTAAAATCATTATAATCATATATTTCAGCAGAAATAGCTCTTGCCTTTCCTAAGTTCAATGAATTAGCTGATGATGTATTAGAAAAAAAAGATAATAATATCAACAAAAAAACACTAGATAATCCTATTATTTTTTTCACTAAAGAACCTCCCTTATACATTACTTGACCGATTATTATTATATCATTTATTTTTTATATAAAGAAGTAGCCTTTAATCCTATTATCCATAAAAAATCAGAGTAGGGTTTATATTTAAACTCTACTCTGAAAAATTCTAATTTGTAAATTAAAAATTATTTATTTTTTATAAAACTCTAGTACTTTTTCCCAATTAATTAAATTAAACCAAGCATCGATATAATCTGCTCTTCTATTTTGATATTTCAAGTAATATGCATGCTCCCATACATCGATACCTAAAATAGGTTTTAGTCCATCAGAAATTGGATTGTCTTGGTTTGGAGTAGAAACTATTTTTAAATTCCCATTGTCTACTACTAGCCATGCCCAACCACTGCCAAATCTCCCTAAAGCTGCCTTCTTAAAATCTTCTTTGAACTTATCAAAGCTCCCAAAAGCATCATTAATCTTTTCTGCTAGCTCTCCTATTGGTTCCCCACCTGAATTTGGCGCCATTATCTGCCAAAACATTGTATGATTTAGATGCCCTCCTCCATTATTTCTTACAGGTGTTTTAATATCATCAGGCAAAGTGTTTAGTTTTGCGATTAAATCTTCTATAGGCATATCTTTAAACTCGTCTTTTCCTTCTAATGCCTTATTCAAATTATCTACATATGTTTGATGATGCTTTGTGTAATGAATCTCCATAGTCCTAGCGTCAATAAATGGTTCTAGTGCATCATAACTATAACCTAAATCTGGCAATTTATAACTCATTTAATACCACTCCTTATATATTTAATATATTATTTTCCATAGATTAATTACCCAGTTTTCTAATTGATAAACATTATCATTTAGAAAATAAAAAAATCTTTCGAACAAATCCTAAACAAGGTTATTCGAAAGATCTATTTATCAAATGCTATTCTAATGGTTTTAATTTTGCAGTGAAATGTCTTAGTACAGGAGGTTCCCAAATAATTTTATATCCCTTAATGCTGTCCTTTCTTTCTTTAATTGATATAAGAGCATCTACGACTACATCTAAATGCGATCTAGTATATACCCTTCTTGGTATAGCCAATCTCGTAAATTCAAATTCTGATTCTATCTGCTCATTTGTGTCTGGATCATTGCCCATCATAAAAGAACCGATATCGCAACATCTTACACCTGCTTCTATATACATTTCTACAGCTAATGCTTGTGCAGGAAATTCATAGTATGGAATGTGAGGTAGAAGCTTTTTAGCGTCTATAAATACAGCATGTCCTCCTACTGGATATTGATATGCAATTCCAGCTTCATCAAGCCTTTCAGCCATATATTCCATTTGGCCTATTCTATATTTTAAGTAATCAAGGTCTATCCCCTCTTCCAATCCAATTGCAAGTGCTTCTATGTCTCTGCCAGACATCCCTCCATATGAAATAAATCCTTCATATGAGATAGTTCTTGCTTTAACTTGTTCAAATATGGCTTCATCATTTTTTACTCCAACTAATCCGCCCATATTAACAATTGCATCTTTTTTAGCACTCATAGTAAATAAATCTGCATAGCTGAACATTTCTCTTGCAATTTCTTTTATTGATTTGTTTTCATATCCTTTTTCTCTCATTTTAATAAAATAAGAATTTTCTGCATATCTTGCTGCATCTATGCAAACAGGAATATTATATTTCTTTGCTATTTCTGAAGTTTCTCTAATGTTTTCCATAGATACAGGTTGTCCACCTGCACTATTGTTAGTAACTGTAATTATAATTAATCCAACATTTTCAGGTCCATATTGTTCAATTAGTTCAACTAATCTTTTATTGTCCATGTTTCCCTTGAAAGGATGAAAATTTGTAGTGTCTAAAGCTTCAGGTATAACACAATCGATAGCCCTAGCCCCAGATAATTCTACATGAGCCCTAGTTGTGTCAAAATGCATATTAGCTATTGCTACTTTGCCTTGATGTAGAAATATAGGCATAACTACTTTTTCAGCAGCCCTGCCTTGATGAACAGGTTGTATGAATTCGTATCCAAAAATATCTTTTGCATTTTCGATTAGATGTCTATAACTTCTAGAACCCGAATATGATTCATCACCTCTCATTACACCTGCCCACTGAGTATCACTCATTGCTCCTGTTCCACTATCAGTTAATAAATCAATATAAACATCATCAGAACTCAGATAAAAAACATTATAATTTGCATCTTTGATTTTTTTAATTCTCTCTTCTTTTGAAAGCATTTTTATTGGCTCTACCATTTTAATTTTAAAGGGTTCAGCATAGTATTTGCTCATTTTTTTCCTCCTTATAGGTTTCCTCTTAATCCAATTTCATCTGCAACTTTTTTCATGCCTTCAATAGTCTCTCTAATTACATCCATTAAGTCCATCCCCAACATATTAGCGCCTTCTTCAATCACATCCCTATTTACACCTGCTGCAAAAGATTTTTGATTCCACTTCTTCTTTACAGATTTTGCTTCCATATCCAAAATTGATTTACTAGGTCTCATCAAAGCAGTTGCAGTTATAAGCCCTGTCAATTCATCAATAGTATATAGGACAATTTCTACTTTTTCTTTTGGCTCAATATCTGTGCAAAGTTTCCAACCATGGCTTAAAATAGCTCTAATATAATCTTTTGGCCAATTTCTTTCCTCTAAAATTTTTTCTGTCATTGTACAATGTTGTTCTGGATATTTGTCATAATCTAAATCATGAACTAAGCCTATTACTCCCCATTTTTCTTCATCTTCTCCATATAAATTAGCAAAATGTCTCATGACTGCTTCTACCGAAAGAGCATGCTTTATTTGGCTATCATTTTCCACAAACTCTTTTAGTAAATTAAAAGCATCCTCTCTATTTGGTATATATTCTTCCAAATTCTCACCACCTTCATTCAGTCTATAATTTAATTTTACTGAATATTTAGTAAAAAATCAAACTCTTTAATCATCAGGATTGATATATTTTTTTATACTAAAATAGAACTTACTTCCTTTTCCTAACGTGCTTTCAACACCATACTCTCCTCCATGTGCAGAAATTATAGACTTTACCATAGATAGTCCTATTCCACTGCCGCTTTTCTCCCTTATATGGCTTTTGCCTGACCTATAATATCTATCCCAGATATAATTGATTTCGTCATTATCTATCCCTAATCCTCTATCTAATACAGATAATGTAACTAGTTGATTGTTCTCTTCGATAGTTATTGTTATCAACTTATTTTCTGTTGTATAGTTAATTGCATTATTTACTAGATTATAAATAGCTTGGTGAATTTTTGATTTGTCAGCAAATACTATAGTGTCACCTGATTTTATAATTTCTATTTTATATCCAAGTTCTTCTTCATAATATTTAAATCTTTTTACAACTTCTTCAGTAAGATTTGCTAAATCAAAGATTTCTAAATCCAATCTGTTAAGCCCTGCCTGCAATTTTGTTAGTTCTAATAAATCGTCTACTAATTTTGTCAATTTGTCAGTTTCTTCTATTATTACGTTAACATTTTTCGTTCGTTTAATTTCATCATTTCCAGATATATCTCTTATCAATTCACTATATGATTTTATAACTGTTAGCGGAGTCTTTAAGTCATGAGTGACATTAGCTAAAAAATCTCTTCTTAGCTCTTCAGATTTTGATAGTTCTTTAGTAGCAATGTTTAAAGTGTTTGCAAGATTATCAATTTCTGTGTATTCACCTTTTTCGAACTCTATTTCATAGTTCCCTAGAGCTAGTTCTTTTGAGAGGTTTGTGACTTTCTCTATCGGCTTAGATAATTTTTTTGATATTATTAATGAAAGGCCAAATGATAGCACTAACGAAATTATGGTTACAATTAAAAGTTGATTTTTCAATATATTAATTGTTGAATCGACAGGTTGCAACATTGAATTTATATAAAGAAAATAGTTGCTCCCACTATCATTTTCTAAAATAGCACCATAAACTATTGTTGATTCCTTAAGTCTCTCATTTTCAACAACATACACAACGCTATTTTCTTGCGATAAGTAAAGCCTAGATAAAAAATCATTGAACAATTTCTCATTTAATTTAGGCTGTTTAATAATATCGAAAATATCCAGTGGATAAATCAAATTGCCGTATTGATCAAGAATATTTATTACAATCCCTTGCTTAAACGATAATGAGATTAATTCTTCCTGAAATTCTTCTGTTTTATACATTTCTACAAGATTATCTCCTATTTTAGAAATTTCTTTTATTTTCATTGACTCATAAAAACTATTCATAAAGACAATTTGTAGTAACCACAATAGCCCAACGATAATTAAAGCAAAAATCATGAAATATTTCCATAATTTATAACTTAATCTATTTTTGTCAATTTTTATTGCCATATCAACTCAGTGCCCTTTCGTTAAATTTATAACCAACACTCCTTACAGTTTCTATATAATCTCTATATTTTCCTAAATTATTTCTAAGCATTTTAATATGAGTGTCTATTGTTCTATCATCTCCGTAAAATTCATAACCCCAAATTTCACTAAGCAATGTTTCTCTGGTTATTGCCTTATTTTTATTTGTTGCTAAATAAACAAGTACTTCAAATTCTTTTGGGGTTAAGTTAACTTTATTGTCATCTATATAAACTTCTCTGCCAGATAAATCTATTTTTAGTCCTTTAAAGGTCAAAATATCAATGCTATCTTCTCTTATGCTTCTAGTAAGTATAGCATTTATTCTTGCCATAACTTCTTTTGGAGAAAATGGTTTTACTACATAATCATCTATACCTAGCTCAAATCCGAATAATTTATCATATTCCTCTGACCTAGCTGAAAGCATAAGTACTGGAACATCAGAAAATTTTCTTATTTCTTTCACAGCAGAAAAACCGTCAAGTTTAGGCATCATTATATCCATTATGATAATTGAAAAATCATATCTTCTTGCCATTTCTATTGCTTTAAATCCGTCGTCAGCTTCTGCTACTTCATAACCTTCAAATTCAGCATATTCTCTTAACACATCTCTTATTTTTTCTTCATCATCAACTATCAAAATTTTTTTCATAACATCACCCACTTAATATTATAAAATTCCTATTTGTATTATATGTGAAATTTTAATGAAAACTAAATCATTAATATTATATCATAGTATTCATTAGCTTCTATGAGCACAATTTTGTATGAATTTATTAATTGAAATTATGTTAAAAAAATAATGAAAATCTATGTTAAATTGTTGACAATATATTATTATATGTTAATATATATTGTGTAATATTTATTAAACTATATTATAGGAGGTTAACTAATGGAAAATTTTAAAGAAATTGACGATATTATTGCACTTCACGGCAATGATAAGTCTTCCATTATTAGTATTTTACACGATGTTCAGCACAAATTTAACTACATACCAGAGGACGTATTAGAATATGTATCTGAAAAACTATCCATAAGTCCAACAAAGGCTTTTGGAATTGCTACTTTTTATGAAAATTTTTCGCTACAGCCAAAAGGCAAATATATTATTAAAATTTGTGATGGTACAGCTTGTCACGTAAGAAAGTCAACTCCAATCATAGAGGCATTAAGAAAAGAGCTAAACCTAAGTGAAGAAAAAATTACTACTGATGATTTAATGTTCACTGTAGAAACTGTATCATGTTTGGGCGCATGTGGATTGGCACCAGTTATAACTATCAATGATAAAGTATATGGAAAGATGACTCCAGAAGCAGTCGTTGACCTTTTAAATGAGCATAGAAAGGAGATCGGAAATGAAGATAAATAATATTGATGAATTTAATACTTTAAAACTAAGTTTAGAAAAAGCTTTTAAAAATCAAAGTAAAAAAATTATCGTTTGTGGTGGTACTGGTTGCGTAGCAAATGGCGCATTAGTAATTTATGAAAAATTTAAAATGATATGTGAAGAAAAAGGTTTAAATGTTGAAACTATATTAGATCTTCATGATGATTCTCCAGATAAATTAGGACTAAAAAAATCTGGTTGTCATGGATTTTGCGAAGTTGGACCATTGGTACGAATAGAACCTTCCGATTATCTGTATTTAAGGGTTAAAGAAGAAGATTGTGAAGAAATTATCGAAAAAACAATAATTAATAATCTGCCTATTGAGAGATTAATGTATAAAATTGGTGAAACAGTCTATGCTTCAGAAGAATCAATTCCATTCTACGAAAAACAGTCTCGTATAGTTCTAGAGCATTGTGGACATATAGATGCAGAGTCAATTTTAGATTATATAGCTGTAGATGGTTATTCAGCATTCATTAAAGCTCTAACAACAATGTCTCCTGAAGAAATATGTAATTGTATAATCGATTCAAATTTGCGTGGAAGAGGCGGAGCAGGTTTCCCAGCTGGTTTAAAATGGATACAAGTATTAAAAAACCAAGCTGATATAAAATACGTAATATGTAACGGAGATGAGGGTGACCCAGGTGCTTTTATGGACAGGAGTATAATGGAAGGCGATCCTCACAGAGTAATAGAAGGTATGATGATTGCAGCTCTTGCAACTGGTGCTAGAGAAGGTTATATATATGTGAGAGCAGAGTATCCGTTAGCAATTGAAAGATTGTCTAAAGCAATAGAACAAGCACGTGAATATGGATTACTCGGAGAAAATATTCTTGGAACCAATTTTAGTTTCGACATAAAAATAAACAAAGGTGCTGGAGCTTTCGTGTGTGGTGAAGAATCAGCATTGATTGCCTCTATCGAAGGCGAAAGAGGTATGCCAAGAGTAAAAGCCAAAAGACCTGTTGAAGATGGTTTGTGGGGTAAGCCTACAGTAGTTAACAATGTAGAAACTTATGCTAATGTATTTAACATTATTAATAGAGGCTCAGATTGGTTCAAATCAATTGGAACAGAAAAAAGCTCAGGAACTAAAGCATTTGCATTAACTGGAAATGTTATGAACACAGGGCTTATAGAAGTTCCTATGGGAGCTACATTAAGAAATGTAATATTTGATATTGGTGGGGGAATTGCTAACAACAAGAGGTTTAAAGCTGTACAAATTGGCGGGCCATCTGGTGGATGTCTATCTGAACAGCATCTTGATTTACCTCTTGATTTTGATTCATTAAAATCAGTTGGAGCTATGATCGGGTCTGGTGGAATGGTTGTAATGGATGAGGATACCTGCATGGTTTCAGTAGCAAGATTTTTCCTAAATTTCACTCAAAAAGAATCATGTGGTAAATGCATCCCTTGTAGAGAAGGTACCAGAAGGATGCTTGAAATTTTAGATAAAATCATTGAAGGTAAAGGTACTTTGGAAGACTTAGATATGTTAGAAGAGTTAGGAGATACTATATTAAAGACATCACTTTGTGGACTTGGTAAGACTGCACCTAACCCAGTATTGTCTTCTTTGAAATACTTTAGAGAAGAGTATATATCACATGTAGTTGATAAAAAATGTCCTTCAAAAGTTTGCTCAAAACTTAAAGTCATATATATAGACGAAGAATTATGTAGAGGATGCAGTAAATGTGCAAGGGTTTGTCCAGTTGGTGCGATTAGTGGAAAAGTAAAACAACCATATGTTATAGATCAAGCAAAATGCATTAAATGTGATAGTTGTATTGGATCATGTGCATTTGCTGCTATTAAGGAGGCTTAATGATGAAAGGTTCAATGATTATAGATGGAAGAAAAATTGAATTTGATAATGAAAAGAATATACTTGAAGTAGTTAGAAAAGCCGGTATAGACCTTCCTACATTTTGCTATCACTCTGAATTAAGTATCTATGGAGCATGCAGAATGTGCATAGTCGAAGATAATAGAGGAAATATATTTGCAACATGTTCTACTCTGCCTCAAGATGGAATGGAAATTTATACTAATACCCCAAAAATAATAAAATACAGAAAGAACATTATGGAACTTCTTCTTTCTAATCATGATAGAGATTGTACAACTTGTTCAAAAACTGGCAATTGTAAATTGCAAGAGCTTTCTTCTAAATTATTTATGCAAGAGGTAAGGTTTGAATCAAAGACAAGGAATGAAGAAATTGATACAAGCAGTTTAGCAATAGTAAGAAATCCGAATAAATGTATACTATGTGGAGACTGTGTTAGAATGTGCGAAGAAGTGCAAGGTGTTGGAGCTATTAGCTTCGCATATAGAGGCTCTAATATGAAAATTACTCCTGCTTTCAACAGAAATATTACAGAAGTTAATTGTGTTGACTGCGGACAATGTAGAGCTATATGCCCAACTGGTGCAATAACTATAAAAAATGAAAAAGACGAATTGATAAATTACCTAAATGACGACAATAAAAGAGTAGTGGTGCAAATCGCACCAGCTGTAAGAGTAGCATTGGGAGAAAATTTCGGTTTAGAACCAGGCACTATTACAATTGGGAAAATCATTTCAGCCTTAAAATACATGGGTGTTGAGAGTGTGTTTGATACTTCTTTTAGTGCTGATTTAACTGTAATGGCTGAAGCCGAAGAATTTGTAGAGAGATTAGAGAAAAAGGAAAATCTACCATTATTTACTTCATGTTGTCCAGCTTGGGTTAAATTTGCTGATTTTAATTATAAAGAGTTATCAAATAATATTTCGACTTGTAAATCACCACAGCAAATGTTTGGCTCAGTGCTAAAAAAATACTATCAAGAAAAAGATAAAGAAGATGGAAAAGAAACTATAGTTGTTTCAATCATGCCTTGTACAGCTAAAAAAGCAGAAGCAAACAGAGAAGAATTTATAACAAATGGAAAGAAAGACGTTGACTTAGTGCTGACAACTCAAGAATTGTCAATCTTAATTCAACAATTTGGTATAAATTTTGATAATCTTATAGAAGATTCATTTGATATGCCTTTTGGGTTTGCAAGTGGTGCAGGGGTAATATTTGGTTCAAGTGGTGGAGTTGCAGAAGCTGTATTGACTCGCTTATTAAAACAAAAACCATCAGTATCAGATAAAGAAATCCTATTTAAAAATGTAAGAGGTTTAGAAAGCGTCAAAGAAGCTAATTTCGTAATAGATGGTACCGAGGTTAGAATTGCTGTAGTCCACGGACTTAAAAATGCTGCAGAATTGATTAATAAAATACAAAGCGGCGAGAAAACCTATGATATAGTTGAAGTAATGGCTTGTCCAGGCGGTTGTATCGCTGGTGGAGGACAACCAACTCCTATGGATGAAGAAAAACGAAAGAAAAGATCGAATGGGTTGTATACATTAAACAGAACAGCTCAAATTAAGTCTTCAGAAGAAAATCCTTTGATTAATGACTTATTTGAAGGATTGTTGAAAGA
>NZ_JBSQIL010000022.1:0-24493 GCF_055108775.1 Soehngenia sp.
GAAATGATATTTATATAAGTATAATGAGCCAGTATACACCGCTTGAAAATGCGAAGAAATTTCCTGAAATATATAGAAAGTTAAGAGAAGATGAATATGAAGAAGTAGTAGACTATGCGATTTCTATTGGAGTTGAAAATGGTTTCACTCAAGAGAGTGAAAGTGCAGAAGAAAGTTTTATTCCACCATTCAATTATGAGGGAGTGTAAACTCCCTCTATATATGCATTCTTTTTTTCAGCTCATATAGAATGTTTTTTCCTTCAAATATAAGTATTGCTGATAATGATATAATACTTATAGTTGCAGAAATAATCGATGGGTATATGATTTCTACTAGATTTAATACTATGAAAATAATAGGGATTATACCAAAGAAAATGTCTATCAAAATATAAGTGATAAAATCATTTATGCTCAATTTCATAACCAATGCTAAAATATACATTACAAGCATAGCTAATATACAAATGATTGGGAAGACAAATTCAATTGACCAACCTCTAAAACCTGTGTAAAAATCCCAAAGAATACTTAATATTGTTATGATAAGAACTTGCCAAATTATTTTTTTAGGTAAATGGGTTTTTTTTCTAATAAGAAAGAATAAATCCAACCATACACTTATTATGCCAAAAAAAACTAATAAAGGCCAATTAATTCGTGTGGGAAATATATAGTATAATGCAAAACTCATAATTATAGTTACTACACTTATAAACCCCATTATCTTAAGAGCAAGATTTCTCTTAAATATTGATGGGATTTTAGGGAATATTTGTTCATTGTCTTCAGAGATTATTTCTAATTTATTTCCACATAATGGACAAATCTCTCTATCTTCAGGGATATATACTTTACAGTATTCACAGTATTTCATATTATTCCTCCGTTAAAAATTAGAAATAATTTCTACATCTATACCATTTTCACTTAAGAAAGTGAAGAAAGTTCTTTGAATGTCAGTTTCTTCAAAGGGAGATATAAAGCAAATAACCATTTTATCTCTATATGAGCAGCTAACTACTTGTGGCCTTCTAGCACTTACACAGATACTAAATTTATTTACATATGGTTCAAATTCTTGAGGTAATTCTATTTTTCCAACATTGGAGAAAGATGTAGTAATCCCTCTATCAGCAAATTTATTCGCAAATCTAAGAACTAAATCTTTCAAAGGCAATGGGACTATTCTTGTTAATGGGTTTTTCTCAATAGAGATTAATCTATTCAAATGAGCACTTAAGTTCTCTTTAGTTAGCTCTGATTTAAAACTTTCCCTTACAGAACTTGTTATTTTTTCTATGTCATCATCACCTGTTGGATAATATATGATATTCATAGTGCTAAAAAAGTTTCTTGCAGTATAAGATTTGAAATATTGCCTTAAATTTATAGGAACTGACACAGAAATAGGATTTTTTTTGTATTTACTTGGCATATATTCTACAATTGAATATATCAACAAAGATGTTAAAAATACTGTTACGGTAGAATTATATTTATGTGCAAGGTCAACTATCTTTTTAGTTGATACTGTGCCTTCAATCAATTTAGTTATATTCTCTTCTGTGTAAGTTCCTTTTATTTGGTATGCTTTTTTTACCTTTGTGCCAGTATCTACAATTGATTTATCTTTATTATAATATTTCGAAAAACTATCATCCATCATTTGGCTAATAGCTGCCTTATGGCGTAATTTTAAGTTTTTATCTTTGAATTCTTCTGAGTATTTTTTATTCAAGTAAAGGTGAACTATAGTTTCCATAAACCATACGACACCAGCTCCATCTGTAAGAGCGTGAAAGGCCTCTAAATTTATTCTTTTATTATAGTAAGTTATCCTGTAGAGTAGATTTCTTTTTTCTTTATCATATAAAGGAGCGCATAATGGAGTAGACTCTATTTCAACTGTAGGTTTGAGATTAGAATATTCAAAGTAATACCAAAAAACACCTCTTCTTAGTACATAATTAAAAACAGGGAAATACAAAACAGCCTCATCGATAGCTTTTTGAAGGATGTCTTTATCAACATAATCAAACAATTCAACGGAAATTCTAAAAACTTTGGTGTCTCTATTTGTATAAGTCGCTGGGAAAATTTTCGAAGCATTGTCTAATCTTATCCAGTTCTGATATTTATTTTTTTCTTCTTTCATATAAATCACCTATAATAGATTATCGATAAACTTTGAAATTATTGAATAAGTTTCTTTGATTGTATTATTTTCAATAGGGCTATTTAAGTAGCCATGTACAGCATCTTTTACTCTGAAAATATAAACTTTATTTCCGAATGATTCGAGTCTTTTGCCGTATTCTTCACCTTCATCTCTTAGTGGGTCATACTCTGCAGTTATGATTAAAGTTTCGGGCTGGTTGGATAAGTCTTTAGCAAGAATTGGAGCCACATAAGGACTTTCTCTATCCTTTGGATTTGGAACGTACAATTCCATATAATCTTGTATTCTTTTCGATGTTAATATGTAATTTTCACCAAATTCAACAACAGATTTAAAAGGCGAATTTTCACTATGATCATAATTAGTTGCTGGATATATTAAAATTTGTTTTTTAGGTACAATTTCTCCTCTATCTCGCAATAGCAGCGAAACACACGCAGCTAAATTACCACCTGCACTATCACCTATCAGATAGATATCATCTTCGTTGCAAGATAATAAATGCAAATGGTCAAAAAGATATTTTGTAGCATGATAACAATCTTCCAATCCATTTGGGAAAGGATATTCAGGAGCTAATCTATAGTCTATTGAAATGACCCTTCTATTTGTTTCATTAGCTAAACGTGAGCAAAGGTTGGTATATGAATCAATATCACCAGTAACCCATCCACCTCCGTGAAAGAATAACAACACTTTATTATCTTTTAAATTTTCTGGCATAAAAACTCTTGCTGGTATTTCTTTGCCATTATAATAAATTGTCTCATCTAATTTTTTGTAAACAGGAGTAATTGGAGGGTTAACGACCTTTTGAATCATTCTATATGATTTATAGTATTTTTTTACATTAATATTTACCTTTGATACAATATTAAGGGTAAGTTTTTTCAGTGGTTTCATAATAGCTCCTAACTATAATTATTAAATTTAATTTTATCACAGTTAAATAAAATTGGACACAAATTTATATATACAAAACTATATAAAGTAGTATAATATTTTTAGATACACGAAATACATATGAGGTGAATAATGAAAACTAATGAAAAAACAGAGTTAATACTTAAGGGTAGTATTTACAAGGCATTGCTATATTTATCAATTCCTATCATGATAAATAACTTAATTCAAACCTTATACAATTTAATAGATGGTATATGGGTTAGCAGAATATCATCAGTTCATTTTGCAGCAACTGCATTTGTTTGGCCTGTTATTTTTTTATTCATTTCAATAGGTATAGGGCTATCGATTGCAGGAACATCTATTATTTCCCAATTAATAGGCGCAGATAAAATCAAAGAAGCTAATGAACATGCCACTCAACTTATTGTTCTTACGGTATTATGTGCTATTATTTTTACTGTGATAGGATATATTACAACCCCTTACATAGTTAAGCTAATGGGTGCAACTGGAGACCTAGCTGAATATAGCATTGTATATTTGAGAATAACTTTCTTAGATATGTTATTTATGTTTTTATTTTTTAATTATTCATCCATAATGAATTCTCAAGGAAACACTATACACCCAACGGTTTTCAGTGGGATTTCAGCAATTTTAAACTCAATATTAGATCCTATATTTATTTTTACTCTTAACTTGGGAATAGCTGGTGCTGCGTATGCAACTTTAGTTTCAAAGATATTATTAGCAGTCGTCTCTTTTATTCATCTATATAAAGGAAATTCTATGATAAAGCCTAATTTTAAAGGATTTAAATTTAATAAAGAGATAATTAAAAGTATAGTTAGAGTTGGGCTACCTACTTCAATTGGCCAATCTGGAGCAGCATTTGGATTTATTGTTTTAAATATGTTTATTGGATCATATGGAACTGCAACTTTAGCTGCATATGCAATGGTAAATAGAATTATATCTTTGATTTCTCAACCTGCTATGGGGTTAGGGTCAGCTCTCACTGCTATAGTTGGGCAGAACATCGGAGCAAAAAAAGAAGAAAGAGTAAAAGAAGCCTTTAATAAGTCAACTTTATTAACAACATTAATTGGATTTATAGGCTGTTTTTTACTGTTAATATTTGATTATGAAATTATAAGTTTATTTATGCAGTCTAAAGATGATCCATCTGTAATAGAATTGTCTGTTAACTATTTGAGATATATATCATGGTCGATGCCATTGATGGGTATTTTTTCAGTTTTACAAGGTTTATTTCAAGGGTCTGGAAAAACTAAGTATTCAATGACAATGGAGATTGGAAGATTATGGTTTGTAAGACTTCCTATGATTTTGATTTTCAAAAATTTCACAACTTGGGGAGCATCTGGGATATGGTTTTCAATGAGCTTTAGCAATTTGATAGTTTGTTTATATGGATTTTACATTTATTCAAAGGGATCGTGGAAGAAAAGTGTTATCAATTTGCAGTCTCTTTAATTTTAAAAAAGTTATAAGGATAAATTATCCTTATAACTTTTCCCCGCATGATTTGCAGTAAGTAGAATCTTCATCATTTAAAGTTCCACAGCTTCTACATTTTATTTTTACGATTTCTTTCTTTACTTCACTCTTGTCAATATTTTCCAATACATCATCAATTACACCACCCATTGCTTTACTATAAGGTTTGATATCTTTCCTGGCTTTTTCAGGGTCCAAAATAATACCAGAGCCAGCTAACCCTTTTGCGCCAACGGATCTGATGAATTGTCCGAAAATTATCAAAATAATCCCTAAAAATGAAATCATCGGGTTAAAATTAAAAGCATTGCCTGTAAAAACTATGATAAATCGACTTAAAAATAGGATAAAACCGATGATTGTTATGAATATGCCAGCATAGTATAAAAATTTTCTGCTTTGAGGAATTTTGTCAGACATTTTATCATCTTCTTTCTTTTAAAGTATTATCTATAGAATAATTATAACATAAATGTATGAATCGGAGTTATTGACTAATATTTTTAATTGGTATAGAATTGTATTGAAATATAATCTTATTAAGAAAGGAGTTGTAAAAATGGAGAGAAAAGAAGATTTTAAACCTTATATTCCTGCAGAGAGAATCATGCCTGAATTCTCGGTCGTTTCTATTTTATTGGGAATTTTTCTATGTATTGTTTTTGGAGCGGCTAATGCATATATAGGGTTGCGTGTAGGTATGACAGTTAGTGCATCAATTCCAGCAGCGGTATTATCAATGGGTATAATTAGAGGAATCATGAAAAGGGATTCAATCCTAGAAAACAACATGGTTCAAACAATAGGTTCTGCTGGAGAATCTTTAGCAGCAGGTGCAATATTTACTATGCCAGCTTTGTTTCTATGGGCTGATGAGTTAGGAATGGCTGCACCATCGATTTTAAGAATTTCTGCAATTTCTTTAGCAGGTGGTTTACTAGGAGTTTTCTTTATGATTCCACTAAGAAAAGCTCTTATAGTAAATGAACATGGAGTTTTACCATATCCAGAAGGAACTGCATGTGCTGAGGTATTGATTGCAGGGGAGACTGGTGGAAATAAAGCTAAAACAGTTTTCCAAGGATTAGGGATAGGATCATTATTCAAATTTATTACAGATGGAATAAAATTATTTCCATCAGAGATAGAATGGGCTATTCCAGGATTTAGAGGAGCTGCGATAGGTATGGACACATTGCCAGCTCTACTGGGAGTAGGATTTATAGTTGGACCTCAGATAGCGGCTTTCATGTTAGCAGGAGCTGTATTAGGATGGCTTGTAATTATTCCATTAATTTCTCATCTAGGACAATTTGTTCCTGAAATTATTTATCCAGCGACGGCTCCTTTACAAGAGCTTGTACTTAGCGAAGGTGGCTACTGGTCAGTATGGAACAATTACATCAGATACATTGGAGCAGGTGCAGTTGCATTTGGTGGAATCTTAAGTTTAATCAAGTCATTGCCTCTAATAGTCAGAACTTTTAAAGATGCTTTAGGCAATTTAAAAAGCACAGCAGGCCAACAGCAAACAACTTTAAGAACAGAAGAAGATATGTCTTTGAAAATTGTAATTATAGGAATTTTAGCTATTGTTATATTAATAGGCATTACTGATATTATACCAGTTGGCATAATAGGCGCTTTAGTTATAGTTGTTTTTGGTTTCTTCTTTGCGACAGTATCATCTAGATTAGTAGGAATAATTGGAAGCAGCAATAACCCAGTATCAGGGATGACTATTGCAACACTTTTAATCACCTCAATCATATTTAAAGCAACTGGATTTGTTGGAGAAGCTGGAATGATTGGGGCTATTTCTGTTGGTTCTGTAATTTGCATTATCGCTGCTATGGCAGGAGATATGTCACAGGATTTAAAAACTGGATTTTTAGTAGGAGCTACTCCTAAGAAACAACAGATGGGGGAAATGATTGGAGCAGTAGTATCAGCTTTAGTTATTGGATATATTTTATTGTTATTAAATAAAGCATGGGGATTTGGAACACCTGAATTGCCAGCTCCACAAGCAACCATGATGAAAATGGTTGTTGAAGGAGTAATGGGAGGACAGCTTCCTTGGCCATTAGTATTTATAGGTGTTGGAATAGGTATAGTAGTTGAACTTTTAGGGATTCAAATTCTTCCATTTGCGGTTGGTTTATATTTGCCAATCCATTTAAGTACACCTATTATGTTAGGTGGAATTATTAGAGGCTTGTTAGAGAAGAGACATAAAGAAGATAAGGAATTAGACAATAAAGTAGAATCTGGTATATTGTTCTCTTCAGGATTGATAGCAGGAGAAGGAGTAATAGGAATATTGTTGGCAGTATTTGCAATAATACCTCTATCAAGTGAGATTAGCTTAGGAGAAAAAATTGCTATTGGAAATAATGTTCTTGGACAATGGGGCTCATTGATTCTGTTCTTAGGGTTAGCTTATATCTTGGTAAGAAAATCATTCTATGCTAAGAAGGAAAATTAATTGATGTGTAATTATGAGAAATAAAAGTAAAACTAATGAAAACTATTTGGACTATATTCCTAAAAAATCTTCTAAAATAAGCACTAAATACAAAGAAGAAGGAACAATTCAATTAATTGTGCCTAGGGATTCGATTCTTGAAAGAGCTGTTAGAAAAATATTTTTTACTCCTGATTCATATAAAATTGATTTGGATGAATTTGGGTCTTTTATATGGGAAAATATCGATGGAGAAAAAACAGTTTATCAAATTGCTGAATTATTGAAGAATGAATTTGGAGATAGAGCTGAACCTTTATATGACAGATTAATTAAATTTATGGTGATTTTAGAAAACAACAAATTTATTTCAATTTCCAATAAAGACCGCAAATCATGATTTGCGGTCTTTATTGATATTATTAATTGAAGGGGATGGTTAGAGTAGAAAAATCAAAGAATTATTTTTTGATAGCAATTATTGTTGCTTGTTTTTCTCAAATTTATTTAAGTTTTTTTCAATTAGATTTTAGAGTTTCAGCAGGAATCATAGCTTATTCTGTTTCGATGTACTATTTTGAGGATATAAGACCTATACCAATGGGGATAATATCATCAATTTTTATATATTTGAGTAGAATATTTGCAGATGCTTTATTTAACGGCAATCTATTATTACATAACATTTCTTTTGAGATAGAGATTTTATTTTATTTATCATATGCTATTTTTTATCACATTTTTATCTATAAAAAAAATAATAAAGATTTGAACTATATATTTATAATTTTAACTTTAGCCGATTTTGTTTCTAACAATTTAGAGTTAATAGTAAGAGGCTATATATATTCTACAAAATTCAATTTAGGTATGCTGTCAACAGTTTTTTTAGTAGCTGTTTTGAGATCTCTGATAGTATGGGTTGTCTTATATTTTTTGAAACAGTATAAACTTCTATTGATTAAAGAAGAACACGAAAAACGTTATAGGAAACTGCTTTGGATAATGTCTCAGTTGAAAACAGAGACATATTGGATGGAGAAAAATATGGAAAACATTGAAAATTTGATGGTTGACTCATATAGGTTGTATGAAATGATAAGTTCAAATGAGAAAAGAGAAATATGGGAGGAATTTTCTCTAAATATATCAAGAAATATCCATGAAATAAAAAAAGAAAACGCACTCGCAATAAGAGGAATATTAGAAGTTACAGAAAGAGAATTAGAAAATGAAGAAATGAAATTATCAGAATTAACTACAATTTTATATCAGACATTAATAAAAGAAGCCAACCGTATCGGGAAAGATATAAACATATTTGTAGAAATTGAAGATGATTTTAGCACTAAAAAGCATTATTATTTAATGTCTGTTCTAAGGAACCTAATAGTAAATAGCATTGAGGCTATTCCGAAAGATAGTAGGGGAGAAATACATCTAAGCCATAGGAGGCATGACGATAAGGATGTTTTTATTGTAAAGGATAATGGAATTGGAATAAAAGCTAGTGAAATCAATGAAATATTTAATCCAGGCTACTCAACTAAAATAAATTATGAAACAGGCGAAATAAGTAGAGGATTAGGATTGGCTATAGTGAAAAAAATAGTAGAGGAAGAATTGAAAGGAGAAATTCACGTAAACTCAGACATACAATATGGTACTGAAATTTCGATAGCAATAAAAAGGAAAGAATTGGAGGTGTGAAAAATCAAGATATTTATTGTAGAAGATGATATAAATGTGATTAAAATATTAGAAAGAATAATGGAGGATAAAGACCTAGGAGATGTAGTAGGTTATACAACAGACGGTATAGATGCAGTAAATAAGATAACAGCAAATCAACCAGATATAGTTTTAATTGATCTATTGCTCCCTAATAAAGATGGGATAAACATAGTTAAAGAGTTTCAAAAAGAAGTTTTTAAACCAATTTTTGTTATGATTTCTCAAGTAAGCTCAAAAGATATGATAGCAAAAGCGTATGAAGCAGGAATTGAATTTTTCATTCATAAACCAATCAACGCTATAGAAGTTGAAAATATAATAAGAAAAGTAAATGAAAAAATAGACATGCAAAAAAAGCTTAACACTATTAAAAACATGTTTTCTTCTAACGATACTTATCATAAATCATTAGAAGAAAAGAAAAAAGAAAAAGCTACTTTAATATTGCAAAAAATTGGTATATTAGGACAAAAGGGGAGCCAGGACATTTTAAATATTGTGATGATTTTGTTAGAGAATAAGATGTATAATAATGATTTTACATTAAAAGAAGTATTAAAAGAGTACAACCTAAATTCAAGAACAGTTGAACAGAGAATGAGAAGAGCCGCTAATGCTGGGTTGAGAAACATAGCTAATTTAGGATTAGAGGATAATCTAAATGAGACATACTTAGAATTTTCAAATAGTTTATATAGTTTTGAACAAGTTAAATTGGAGATGGATTATTTAAGAGGGAAAAGCACAAAAAGAGGCAAAGTAAATCTAAAAAAATTTCTTGAATCAATTTGCTTATATATAGGCGAAGAATGAATAATTATTAGAAAATTCAATAATAATGATGAGTTTTTTTGTAGCAAATTGAAACTTTAAGAAACCAGCAACTTATAATATAATAAAGTTTTTATATTATGGAGGTGCTGGTTTTGGGACAACTAATGGAAATCGTTAACATGATAAGCAAGATTCTCTGGGATTATATACTTATTTTTGGTTTGATGGGCATTGGAATTTATATGACAATTAAATTAAGATTCCCACAATTTTCGAGACTAATTCCATCTCTTAAAAAAATGTTTTTAGGTTTAGGAAAAAGTCAAAAAACAGATGATGGGAAAATGACACCATTTCAGGCTTTATCAACTGCTGTTGCAGCTCAGGTAGGCACAGGAAATATTGTTGGAGTTGCTACAGCAATTGCTGCAGGAGGACCAGGAGCAGCTTTTTGGATGTTATTAGCTGCTTTTTTTGGTATGGCAACTATATTTAGTGAAGCAGTTTTGGCTCAGAAATACAGGGAAGAAAAAGAAGGAGAATTGGTGGGAGGTCCTGCATATTATATCAAAAATGGATTGAAGTCAAACATCATTGCAAAATTTTTTGCTATTATTGCAGCCATAGGACTCGGTATAGTTGGCGTAATGGTTCAGTCAAATTCAATTGCAGGAGCTGTTAATAGTGCTTTTGGAGTACCTATTATCATCATTACCATTGTATTAGCATTTTTGGTCTTGAAAATTTTGATTGGTGGGATGGGAAGCATTGCAAAGTTTTCCGAGAAAGTTGTTCCTATAATGGCATTAATGTATATTTTTGGGAGTATAATAATAATATTATTTAATATTAGTAATTTAATACCAACTATTAAGAGTATATTTATTGGAGCTTTTACTCCTCAAGCAATCGGAGGGGGAGCTCTTGGGATAACAATACAACATACTATAAGATTTGGTCTTGCTAGGGGATTATTCTCAAATGAAGCTGGTCTTGGATCAACTCCTCATTCACATGCAGTTGCAGAAACAAATCATCCGGCAGAACAAGGATTTGTAGCAATGATAGGCGTTTTTATATCGACTTTTGTTATATGCCTATCCACTGTCATGGTAAATATTACTACTGGGGCTTATGACCCTACGATAAATGCATCAATAATGACAGAAAGTGCGACTATAATGACTCAAAATAGTTTTAGCTCTGTATTTGGGAATGTTGGAGCAATGTTTTTAGCTGTTTGTTTGTCATTTTTTTCGCTGACAACTATAATAGGATGGTATTTCTTTGCCGAAGCTAACATAAAATTTTTATTTAATTCAAACAAATTAACTTTGACTATCTTTAAGATTTTTTCTGTTTTAGCATTGTCAATCGGAACATTTGTAAATCCAACTATGATTTGGCAGTTAGTTGATTTGTTTACTGGAATGATGGCATTGCCAAATATAATTGCTTTGTTTATTTTGTCTAAAGAAGTTAAAGAAATACTTATTGATTATGACAGATGTAAAGAAAAAGGATATATTCATTGGGAATATGCACATCAAAATTTAAGCAAAAAAGATGTTAAAAGGAATAAAATTAAAAGTGGTCTTAGTACTACAATAATAAAATGATGCCATATTTACTAGTTTAAAATAAGGATTTTAGATTGTTTTTATTTATGATATACTATTTTAAAATAGGATATTAAATAGGAGCAATTAAAATGAAAGAAATTGGTAAGTTGCTAAAAATCGGGGATAAAATATTGATTGTATTAATAATTGTATTATCAATATCTTGGATTATGTATATTCCAGTTTTATCAGATAACTTAAATGATAAAGTTGCTGTTGTTAAAATAAAAGATGAAGTTATATTTAAGTATCAAATAAATGATGATGTAGATGAAGTTGTGCCTTTTGAATTTGAAGTAAAAGGGAAAAAGTATACCGGGTATTTAGAAATCCAAAATGGAGCTGTCAGGTTACAAAGGCTACCAGAAGAAATCGTCCCACGTGGCATCCACAATGATATGGGCTGGATAAGGAGTGAATATGAAATAATTGTGGCACTGCCGATTAGCATGACTGTAACAATAGAGAGCAACCAAAGTGATAATCAAGAAATTGATTATATAGTTCAATAGTATAATTTTATTAGGGCAAACACAATTAGATGCAGTGGATAGGCTATATAGAATAGCAGCTGCATCTTTTTATTATTTAAACCGAGTTTGTTATTGTAGAAATATATAGGGATCAGACTAAAAAGGGCATAATTTTGAAGGTACGCACTTGTTAAAACATTAATTAAAAAGATTACTACACCAGATAGAATAAAATTTATTGGCTTATTGTAATTCCTTGTAAAATAAAATGCAAGTATATATATAATTCCTATAAAACTATAGTCAACAAATAGCAATGAAGATATTAAAAATGAAAAAATAATTATAATTGGAATATATTGAGTTTTTTCTTCAGAATATTTATTAATTAAGTGCAAAGTCATCAAACCTATAAAAAGTGTAAAGAAAATATTTTGATGCATTGGATTTATTTGACCATAAAATGCAAAATCAAAAGGCAATTCGGATACAATTGCAAAAATAAACAATCTTTTTGCATATTTTTTAACATCAGAAGTATGAAGAAAACCTTGAACCAGTAAAAAACAATATATTGGAAAGGCAATTCTTCCAATAATTCTAAAAAGAATTACATCAGGTGCGAAAATAGCACCAAAATGGTCTATTATCATTGTTGTTAAAGCAATAAGTTTTAAAAGAAAATTAGTCATATGCCCCTCCTTGTTTTAATAACATTATAACACAAAATAAAAAAACAGTTGTTAAAGATATGGTAGACCTTAACATAAATTTACTTTGTTGTAATATAGCTAAGATAAAATTGTTTAGAATGATAATATTTATTTGAAAAAGAAATAATTAGTTTATTTGAATATATTAAAAAAGCATTATAAAAGCTTGAATAGTGTGAGTAAATAAATTTTCACTGGGTAAAATAATTATAGTATAATAGGAGGTGTTGTTATGTTATATTTTGCATATGCTAGTAATTTAAGCAAAAAATACATGGCTAGTCGTTGCCCAAATGCATTGCCACTTAAAAAAGTAGTACTAAAAAATTACAAATTAACTTTCAATGAGTTAGCAGATATTATACCTCAAGAAGGCGAAGAGGTAGTCGGTGCATTATATCTTATATCAAAACAAGAATTGGAAAAGTTAGATATTTTAGAGGGATATCCAGATCTTTACGATAGAATAACAGTTGAATTAGAAGATGAATTTGGGAATAAGTATGAAGCTTTGGCATATACTATGGTTGAAAAGAACCTGCAAGCACCACCTGATACTTATTATAATATTTTAGTCGATGGATATAAAGATTGGGGCATAGAAATAGAAAGATTAGAAAAAGCAAAGAATTTTGAGTAACGGAGGCTAATATGATAAAGGACTTGAAAGATAGAAAAGTAATGATTCACAGCACATCTTTTGTTGCAGAAAGTGCGGATGTTATAGGAGATGTTATAATCGGGGAAAACAGCAGTATTTGGTATGGGGCAGTTGTAAGAGGAGATATAGAACGAATAGAAATTGGTAATTATACAAACATTCAAGATAATTCTGTTGTACACACAGAGACCAATATTCCAACTAAGATTGGAGATTATTGTGTGATTGGACACAATGCTATAATTCATGGATGCACCATTGGAAACAATACATTGATAGGGATGGGTGCAATAGTACTAAATAGAGCAGTAATTGGGAATAATTGTATAATTGGGGCAGGAACAATCGTAACTGAAGGTAAGATTATACCAGATAATTCTATGGTAATTGGCATTCCTGGGAAGATAGTGAGAAATGTAACAGATGAAGAGATGGATTCTATAAAGAAAAATGCAATTAGATATAATGAATTGTATAAAAAACATATAGACTAATTAATTTTTATCTGCTATATTCTTTATGAATGGTAGACGATTAATAACGGAGGGAACAGAATGGACTATATGGAAAAATATAGAATGTGGATTGAAGATCCATATTTCGATGAACAGACTAAATTGGAATTGAAAAACTTAAATGATGAGAAAGAAATTGAGGACAGATTTTTTAAAGATCTTGAATTTGGAACTGCTGGATTAAGAGGTAAAATTGGTGCAGGTACAAATAGAATGAACGTTTATACAGTGTCACTAGCTACCCAAGGATTGGCGGCGACTATTAGCAAAAGAGGAGAGCAAGCAAAAAAAAGAGGCGTTGCTATTGCTTATGATGTTCGCATGTTTTCAGACAAGTTTGCAGAAATTGCAGCAAGAGTATTAGCGGCAAATGGGATTAAAGTATTCCTTTTTGATGACATAAGGCCTACACCTATGCTTTCATATACTATAAGGAAACTTGGAACAATATCGGGTATTGTTATAACTGCTAGTCATAATCCAAAAGATTACAATGGTTATAAAGTTTATTGGGAAGAGGGTTCACAAATATTGGATGAAATTGCAGATGAAATATTATCAGAAATCTCTGCAATTGGACATTATAAGAACGTAAAGATGATGGATTTTGATGAAGCCATAGAAAAAGGTCTTATTGAAATATTAGGTAAAGAAATAGATGACCAGTACACTAGAGAGATATTAAATATGGCTATAAATGATGAAGGAATAGATAAGGATATAAAAATAGTTTATACTCCTTTAAACGGTACAGGAAATAAACCAGTAAGAAGAGTTCTTAAGGAGAGAGGATTTACTCAGGTAATAGTGGTTCCTGAACAAGAAAACCCTGATCCAACTTTTGCGACAGTAGGTTATCCAAATCCAGAAGATACTAAAGCATTTAAATATGCAAGAGAATTGGGGCTTAAAGAAAAAGCAGACTTATTATTAGCAACAGACCCAGATTCAGATAGAGTAGCTGTAGGTGTATTAAATGAAGATGGAGATTATACTTACCTTAACGGTAATCAAACGGGAGCTTTATTAGTAAATTATATAATTACTCAAAGACATAAAAAGCAAGATCTTCCCCAAAATGCAGCTATAGTAAAAAGCATTGTAACTGGAGATTTAGGAAAAGCCGTAGCTAGTAAGTATGGAGTGGCAACTTTTGAAACTTTAACAGGATTTAAAAATATATGTGCAAAAGCTAATGAATGGGATGTTACTGGTGAATACAGTTTTATATTTGGATATGAAGAAAGTATTGGATATGTATATTTAGATTTAGTACGAGATAAAGATGCAATTGTCTCATCTATGTTGATTGCTGAAATGGCTGGTTATTATAAAAACATAGGAAAGACTTTGCTTGATGTATTGGAAGATATGTATCATGAATATGGTTATTATTCTGAGAAACAAATATCAATTGTTCTAGAGGGAATAGAAGGACAATATAGGATTAAGAGAATGATGGATGATATCAGACATCAACCTATTATGTCAATTGGTGAGATGATGCTAAAAGAAACTATAGATTATTTAAGAGATGAGACTGACGCAGGAAAATCAAATGTATTAAGGTACTTTTTGGATGATGGATCTTGGTATGCTGTTAGACCTTCAGGTACAGAACCTAAAATTAAATTATATATTTATACAATAGGAAAATCTAAAGAAGAAGCTTTAGAAAAAATCAATTTGATTGAGAAAGTTGTATTGCATAGAATGGAATCTGTTAAGTAAATTATATCTCATAGTTAAAAATCTAATGCAAAACTAAGCTTAAATTAAAAATTTTAAATTAATTATTTAGAGCTAACAAATTAAAGTTTGTTAGCTCTAAATTTTTATATTCATTTCTTACATAATTTAATACATAGAACATAAAAAATTTCTTTTGATAATATCAAAAATTTATCATTTTACTCTATACTGTTGTATTAAAAATATTAGAGTGTTATAATACTTAGTGTGTCTAAATACATATTAAGTGAGGCGAATTAATTTGTTTGACATCATAAACAAAAATCACAAGAGAACTGAGATATTAAATATTGCTACTCCAGTATTTATAGAACTATTATTGGGAACATTATTTGGAATGGTAGACATGATGATGTTAGGGCATTATGGTAGTCATGCGGTATCAACTTCTTCTATTGCTGCAGTTGGTATAACAAATCAACTAATATTTATTGGCCTTTCATTAGTTCAAGCTCTTAATATAGGAGCAACAGCAATGGTTGCCAGATATGTTGGAGCAAAAAAAGAAGGAAAAGTTGAATTAGTACTAAAACACATAATCATATTAACTCAATTGATTATAGTATTGCCAATATTGATATTGGGTCTTGGTTTTACTGAAGAGTTAATGCATTTTTTTGGAGCAAAACCAGATGCTATTGCAATAGGTAGAGATTATTTTAGAATCGCAACATTAGGCTTTGCTTTTCAAAGTTTTAATTTTTCAATATTTGCAACTCTTCGTGGTGCTGGGGATACAAAAACTCCTATGAAAATAAATATAAGAGTTAATTTATTGAATGTAGCAGGTAATGCTATTTTGATTTATGGACTTTTTGGAATAAAACCACTTGGTATAACTGGAGCAGGAATATCAACTGCATTATCCCAAATAGTAGCATTAATTTTTATAATCATGCATTTAAAAAAATCTAATGGGGCTGTTAAACTTAGAACTAACAAGAAATTTAGATTTGACAAAGATATCATTTATAATTTAGTTAAAATAGGATTACCAGCATCACTTGAGCAGATTGCATTTAGGCTGGGAGTAGTGATGTTTGTAAAAATAGTTGCTTCATTAGGAACTGTTGCTTATGCTACTCATCAAATATGTTTAAATATTTTGAATTTATCATTTACCCCAGGACAAGCATTTGGAATGGCTGCTTCTACATTAACTGGTAGAAGTCTAGGATCAGAACAACAAGATGAGGCAGAAGAGTACATAAAGGAATGTCAAAAAATAGGGGTTGTAATATCATTATTTATGACTATTTTATTCTTTTTCTTTGGCAGATACATTGCTATGCTATATTCAGACGATCCTGCTGTTTTAAATGAAGCTGCGAAAATAATGAGATTGATGGCTTTTGTTATGCCATTTCAGTGCTCACAACTTATACTTTCAGGAGGATTAAGAGGTGCTGGAGATACTGTTTGGACATTGATTTCTACATTTATTGGTGTATTAGGTATCAGAATATTGATAGCTTATTATCTAGTTTTAGTATTAGAAATTGGATTAATAGGCGCATGGATAGCGGTGTTTATTGATCAATTTGTAAGATGGATTGTTATAACTCTTAGATTTAGAACTAATAATTGGAAATACATAGCCTTAAGGTAATAACAAATCCCTTTTGATGTTTTCGGCAAAATTTTTAGCGATATCTTTTATATTAGGGATTTTATTTATATATCCTGGGTCATTTGCAGTTAACTCTAATGAAAAATATGGTGGTAACTCAAAGGTTTTATTCATATTCAAACTGCTTATCAATTGTTTAGAAAGTGCATCTGACCCAGAATATCCAGAAACGATAACACCATAAATTCTTTTATCATAAAACTTTGTCTTTCTAAATAATGCAGTTAATCTGTTTATTGTAGCTACAATGTTTGCAGGTAACATGTCATTATAATTAGGGCACAAGAAAACTATTGTTGAAGAATCGATGATAGATGGATAAACTTCTTCGACAACAATTCCACCATAGTAGCATTTTGATTGTTTTCCAAAATATTTACAAGTTTTGTAATTGCAACCTCTACAATCTAAAATTTTACCATTTCCTAGATTTATGTCTTTTACAAAAAAACCATCTAGATTTTCTTTTACCATTTCCCATAACATTAAAGTGTTAGAGGTTTCTTTATTAGAGGAGTGGATTGCTGTTATATTTTTGTTTTTGTAAAAATATTGCTCGGAAAAAAGTTTTCTACCAAGTTCTTTTGATTTCATAAATAGTATTTCGTCTAAGGACAAATTATATATTTTCTGTAAAGCTATAAAATTATCTAAATTGTCATTAGCCTCTACTATTGGTCTTCCAGGGAATCTACAACCAAGCCTATTCATCAAATAAACAACTTGTTGAGCATAAGTTTTTGTAAAATTATTATAATTACTGTGTATTAAAATACTAGCCTTTGAATTCAGAAGGGAATCATAGCCTATTAATGTTAATTTTTCTAATATAAGGTTTAACTTTTCATTTGTTCCAATTGCATTTAATTCAATTGCTAGTAGAATATTTTTATTTCTTAGGTCTGTAAAATTTGACAGTTCATTTATTTCATATATTTCTATTTCTTCTACTGCATTTTCTATCATTTTAGAAAGCATCGTACTAGGGGTTGATGGAATTAATAGAATATTTTTACTCATATTATACTCCTTAAATCATCAAATGATTTCTCTATTCTTTTTCTCAATTTAAAATCTAGGTCATTTTGTTCTACTTCAATACCAGAGTCTGTTAATCTTATTTTACTTCCAAAATAAGCATCTTTCATATAAGTTGAACCATAGAAGTAATCACCATTGATCGTGCTTAGTATTGATAATGCACCTGATGAAAGACTAGGGCCAACATAAGGTTTAAATCCTAGCTCTCTGACTTCAACATTTGCTCTAACGCATTTTTCAGTTAAAATTTTAGATTTTACATCATCATAATTATAAATACTATCTGCTACAATCAAACCACTCCCATGGGGACCAAATACTCGACCTTCTTTCTTGTAGTGCATAAGAGATGGATCTTTTTCTGAATAATAAATAGCTCTAGCATTCATAACACCTAAGCCATATCCGATTATTTGATTAGCAGCTAGACCTTTAAAATCATAAAAACCATTATCAGTTTTGTTGCTTTCAAGGAAGGCAACTTTGCATAATAATTCAACAGGATCGCTAACAACTGCAAACAAACCCTTAAAATTTGTTTTTCTAGCTAATTTAGCATAATTAGACATAATTTTACTGTTTTCTTCAAATTGGATCATTCTATAATCATCAAGTTTTTCTCCAACACTTGGGATACCCTTTGATGCACAGAATACAAACATATCACATTGGAATAATTCATCTTCTGAAAGAACTTTTATCTTTGGAAACTTGTCTTCGTTAAAAGGTATTCTGACTTGTTTTAATTCCTTTTCCCATCTCATCAATCTATTCGGATTTCTATCATAAATTCCTAACTCTATATTTTTACCTAGCAACAACAGACCTATTAGCAATGTACTTCCTACATCACCTAATGCCATTACATTGATTTTCCATACACTTGGTAATGAAGTCAATTCATCCTTCCATGTTGGATAGTTTAAATTTATTGATTTAACTTTTTTTTCATCAATTAATTTCTTTAAAAGTGGATGTAAGTCGAAATCTAAACTATCATTTTTATACAACATAGTTACTGATTCATTTTTTGATTTTAACTGATTATAGTTATTTATACAAAAAGCACGCCTTGAATTTAGTGGATCATCGGAATTTATGAAATAAACTATTTCGTCGGTTGAATTAAAAAAAAGTGTTTCATCAATCTCTTCAAATTCTTCATATTTATCAAATGAAAATATTTTTTTGCCATTATACATATAATAATTCATCATTTTCCTCCTTAGAATCAAAAGGTAATTTTAGTCTTTTTAAGTAGTATAGGTCTTCTTTAATAAAATCTGTTGGTTTCATTAAATTTTTAGAATAATTATTTTGATCGATATCTGGAATTCTTGGAGTAAATAGAACTTCCCCTAATGAATTTATATTCAAAGTTTTTTCGTTTATTTCTTGGTATACTTTTTCAATTTCAGAAAATATTGACATTGTATTTTCTAGACATATTTTTGATAATTCATATGTGTTTTTTATTGAAGTCCCTTTAATATAACTAGGATATGCATATGGGAGCAATAAATTAATGCTAGTAAGTAAATTTGTATTTCCTTGCTCTGTTTCTATCATATCGCCACCTAAAAATGGATACTGTGCACTTTCATTAAACCATAATCTCAGGTTAGGTATAAAATAAGCGCTATCAACCTCTAAATCCATTAATTCTGCAATCTCTTTACCTCTTCCAGAGAGGATACCAACTAGCAACTTCGAAATACTTACATTTTGTTCCTTAAGGCTTGGAACAACGATCTTTAATCTGTATCCATTGTGCAATATATCATCTACTAATATTACCGGTTTATCGAAAGATTTTATCACCTTACATTGTTCCTTTAGTGGTAAATAGTTTGGGAAATTTCTAATTGTAAAACTCCCTAGATCTTTTGTGAACTGTTTTTCAGTATGGAGTGTTTTAGTTACTGTATTAGGAACGAGTTTTTTATTTAAAATAATACCAAAAGGTACACACATTTTTTTGCCAAGTATTTTTTTATTAGTATCTACAATTGGAACATCATTTTCATCACATATCTTTTGTATTAACTTCGAATAAATCATATCTTTTGAGAAAGTTATGACTAGATTTCCTGGATAAAGTTCAGATATAGATTTTTTTAATATTTTTCTAGAGGAATTAATTGTCTCTAAAATTCTTGGATCTGAACTATATGGGGATTTCAACATATATTCTAAATCTAGATTTAAGCTTATAGGGTTATTCATGTCTACTAAAAAAATTGGACTGTTGTTTTTACTAAATTTTGTTTTTTCGAAACCTTGTAGCATTACATGTTCTTGTGCTAATATATTATCTCCAATTATTAAATCGTTATAATAAATGCAACTGTTGTAATCTCTATTTATAGATATCGACAAAGATTCGTTTAATATCATTTCCATATAGGAATCATTATTATCTTTAGCATATAAGCATGAAATGACTGCAGTTCTTCCACTTGCATTTTTTCTTATGAATTCAGTTATATTTTGATCACTGAATTCTTCAAATAGCCTAGAATGTCTAACCCAATAGAATATGGAGAATGCAAAAGGACTTAACTTGTTAGCATCAGTTAAAACAACTATTCTATAACTTGATTTTTCCCTAACTTTCAATAATTTAACTTCATCAATTTCATTTTTAAAATTTACCATTAGGAAATTAAATAGTTCTTCGTCTAACTCTCTGTAAACATTAACAGCTATTTTTTTTGTTTCTATCAATGACTTATATAATGGTTCTTTTATATATAATTTATAATTTTTTATATAATCTGCAGCCATAGGGTCTATTAGCTTTGAAATATCTCGATTTTGATCGATATAATCCCTAATCTTTGTAGAACTTATATCTTCATATTGGGTAGGTAATGACAATTCAACAATATCACCTTTTATTTTGGTTAATGCTTCTTGTAGATTTACCTCCTCGAAAGAAGGCAAAGCTCTAGTTCTACGGTCAAAAACTAAATGTGAGAAACTAAGGATTTCCTCATTAACTTTATAAGCAGAAGCATTTAATATTACATCTGTACCCACAGCCAAATAAACATTTTTATTTTTGAAGATTTCCTTTAGTGTTATCAAATCATTTTTGTTACTCAAATTGATAGGTATTTCCGTTGGGAACAAATAAATTCCATCTTCTTTTGAAATGCTCATGTTAATTATATTTCTTCTAAACTGATGGGCCTCAGTCCTTTTAGACCAAGAAAACTCATCTACTGCCAAAAAAACTTCAAATCCAAGTTTTCTAATTTCTTTTGCAATTTGCCTGTGGCTTAGACTGAAAGGATCAAAAGCACCAGGGAAAAATGCTATTTTATTAAATGATTCAACAGTCAAGTCTATTTTATTAAATTCACATTCAAGTATATATTTATAGATTTTATTAAAAGATGCAGCATTACTATAGAATACATAATTGTTGTCAATTTTATCTTCTACTAGTGTTAGCAATTTTTTTGAATACTTTTTAAAAATTAAGCTCTTTTCATTAAATGGCATTTCTTTTGAGCTAAAGATTTGATTAGATATTACTGTAAAAGATTCAACTATTAATTCATCTTTATACGAGGAAAGAGGGATTAATAACAATCCAAAAAGCCTATAAAGTCTCTTTAAATTCAATTCTAAGTTCTCAGGAAACATCTTCCTGTAAATATGATAATTTTTAATTGAAATTCCCACCGTATTTAAAAGCAATATACATGTTTGTGGTTCGGAGGTTTTAATTTTTTCTTCAAGATCATCAATAATTTCATCTAATTCTTTAGGTCTTAAGTATAAAAATAATCTTCCTAAATAGTTAGGGATGAATTTTGTGAATTGATAGTTATCCATTTCCAATGCTCTTAGTAATTCTATTGCTACATCATTTCTTTGCTCCAAGGTTAACATCGGGAATATAGAAAGAAGTGTATGACCACTATAATTTCTTACCTTTTCAATAGCACTAACTTTTAACAAATTACAGAAGTGTATAGCTGTGTGCATTCCTGTTTCAACTGGTTTTTGTTTGACTTGATCATATAAGATATCTATATTAATTTTTTTATAAATCCAACCTGTTGCAGTTTTTAGATTTTCTAAAAAAATTTCAGATATATTTGTTTTATCTGGCTCAAAATTTTCTCGCAACAGATTTTTTAAATCTGTAGATATATCTAATTTTTCTGATAAAATATATTTTAGATAATTTTCTGCTGTAGAATAAGATTTATTTGTATTATCCTCAAGAAATGAGATTAAAAATTGTTTAAAAGAATCATTTGAAACATTATCAAATATTTCTAAGCACTTATCAAGTGTGCTTATTCTTATAGTTTCATATGCAGAGTTTAAGTTATTGGACAAATATTTTATGAAAATATCATACCTTGTTTTATCAAGTTTATTTATTGGTATGTAGCTAATAGTTTGTGTTAAATAAAACTGAGAAAGCACAGGAAGATTGTTACTATCAGAATAAAAACTACTTATTGAATCAAAATAAATAGAATAATAATTGTCTTTGCATTCTAAAAATATTGATTTTACTATGGTTTTTAAATTGTAAAGCCATTCATTCTGTGATTCAAGTATCTTATAATCTGGGAAGAGTAAATCATTCAAGAGATCAACAAAAATTTGATCGCTTTTTTTAAAATTAATTTCCACATCTACATTTGAAGGAAGTTCTTTTCTATACTCTTCATCGAAGTTTGAAATTATTTTCCCAATTATTTCAGAGGATTCTTTCCTTATATCTTCTTCTTTGTGCAACAGTAAATCTCTCAACAGTCTTAATGCAAATTCTTTTTGTTTTTGAGTTAAATATGTGGAATACTCTCTTAAAATCTGCAAATATATTCTAAGCCTTCTCCAATCCTCTTCACCTCTAGCTATTTCTAAGATTTCTAAAAACCGAGATTCGCTGATTAAATTAGACATAAGATAAATATTATTTTCAATTGCTTTATATTTGTAAGTTATAGGAATTTTTTCGCTTTCTAAAAGACTAGTGTATTGAGTATTTCTATGTCCTAGCACTCCAGTTAAAGTGGTGTCAATTCCCATGTAATTCAAAAAATCTTCAAAATCTTTTAATTTTGCATAAACTTTCTCATATCTTTTCTTTTTTTCCTCTGTCAAATTATCTAATTTATTTAATATAACATCAAAAGAATCCTCTAATTTGAGTATTTTCATGACTAGAAGATTATTATCTTTTACATTTTTGACTCTAAAATCTGAATAAATTAAAATCAAAGACTCCAATGGAAGTGTCTCCAGCTCTAAATCCCAAGTAGAGTGGTTTGAAGCTATATGACCAATTTTTTCTAATCCGTTTCTGTTAAACCAATATTGAGTGTAATAATAATGGAGATAAGGAACTCTTGACTCTTCTTTTTTACTTACACCATATTTACCAATATCATGACCTAAAGATGCAGCTAAAACTACATTCATATCAACTGGGAACCCTAGTTCATTAAGCTGAGATGATATGTGCATAGCTACATTTTTGACCCCTATAACATGTTCTAAAGTGTTTCTTTTATACAGGTACAAGTCTAATTGCATTAATTCATAGATATATGATGATAAAAAAGCATCTCTAAACTTGTAATAGTCATCAGTTTTGTCAAATTCAAAGTTTAAATAATCATCACCATTTATATATGAGAGTAAACCTAATGTTGTTTCATAAATTTCGATTAATTCCAGATCTAAATTATCAGATTTCTTGTGGGGGAAAGATTTAAATATAGCATATTCAAATAATTCCATAGCCCAATCATTTTGAGACTTATATTTTAATTTATTAAGATAAGGAGTTATTTCATTTAAGAATGAAGAAATATTGAATTCAGATTTTGATTTTAAATTTAATAGATTATTGATGATTTCATCCGGATATATTGTATTTATATCATTTGTTATCTTCATAGTAGAACCTCCTAGCAATTTCCTTAGCAGCAGGGGTATTAGCTATACCTCCTAGAGCAGTCTCTCTTAAAGCATCTGGTAATGATTTGCCAACTTTGTACATAGAATCTAATACTTCATCAAAAGGTATTAGACATTGTACTCCGGCTAAAGCCAAATCAGCAGAGATAAAAGCATTCACCACTCCAGAAGCATTTCTTAAAAAACAAGGATATTCAACCAAACCTGCCACTGGATCACAAATTAAACCCATAACATTTATCAACGCAAAACTTGCTGCATTGAAACTATCGTCTGGAGTACCACCAGCTAATTCAACAATGGCAGCTGCAGCCATAGAAGCAGCTACTCCACATTCCGCTTGGCAGCCCCCTTCAGCGCCAGACACTGTTGCATTTTTTGTGGCTAATTCTCCTATAGCTGCTGCAGTAAAAAGAGCTAATATGACATCATCATTAGAAGTATTAAATTTTGCTTGAGCGCTTAAAATGCTAGAAGGTAATATTCCAGAAGCACCAGCTGTAGGGGCAGCACATATAACACCCATTGAAGCGTTTACTTCG